>JAUXTV010000146.1 GCA_030679025.1 Candidatus Woesearchaeota archaeon | reverse complement strand
CGCAGATCGTCTTGATGGAGCATACATTAGCTCAGATGATAAGCTATTGAAACGATTCAAAAAAGAAGATTTCCTCAAATTGAAGTAATATGACAAATGTAACTAGTGCAGTAGAAGCTCGCATAAAAAAACAAGGAAAGCAATATGAAATCCTCGTTGATTGTGACAAAGCGCTAGCATTTAGGCAAGGAAAAAAAATTGCTTTGGATGAAGTCATGGTTACTGCTGATATTTTCCATGAAGCTAAACGTGGCATTAAACCAACAGAGAAAGATTTGTTAGTAGCTTTCAACACTACTGATGTGCAGGCTATAGCATTGATAATTCTCAAGGAAGGAGAAATCCAATTAACGCAGAAGCATCGTGAAAAAGAAAGAGAAGAAAAAAAGAAGCGTATTATTGATATTATTCATAGGCAAGCCATCGATACTAAAACTAATTTACCCCATCCTCCAGCTAGAATCGAAGCTGCTATGCAACAAGCAAAAGTAAAAATCGATGAGAACAAAAGTGCAGAAGAGCAAGTAGAAGCAATACTCACTGCATTAAAGCCAATTATTCCCATTAAATTCGAAACATGTCTGTTGGAAATTAAAATTGCAGCACAATATGCAGGCACCGCTTTCAGAACAGTAAAGAAATACAAGCTGATAAAAAGTGAATGGTTGAATGATGGTGCATTGCTTGCGCAGGTAGAAATTCCAGCAGGCTTACAAGAAGAACTTTTTGCAGAATTGAATAAAATTACTCAGGGTTCTGTTGAAAGCAAGATTCTCAAAACAACATAAGGAGTTAAGAAAATGGAAACAATAGAAAATAAAAAAATTGTGGTCCCTGGTGAAGTCTTAGCGACAGGAATGGACTTTTTACCATCCTCAGGAACCTATAGAGACAAAGACAAAATTGTCTCAATATATGTAGGATTAACAAATGTGAGTGGTCGCGTGATTCGTGTTATACCTTTGCGCGGTCGGTATATGCCAAAGAGAGATGATACTATCGTAGGAAAGATTATGGACATGACTTTTAGCAACTGGTTCATTGACATGGGCTGTGCTAATATGGGTGTGCTTTCCGTAAGAGAAATCAGTGAATTCGTAGAACGCGGCGCTGATCTAGCAGAGTATTTCTCCCATGGAGATTATGTAGTCTGTAAGATTAGTAAAGTAACTCGCTCATCTGTTGATCTGTCTATGCGTGGTCCAGGATTAAGAAAATTAGGTCCAGGAAAACTCGTGCAGGTAGATTCTTCCAAAGTGCCAAGAATTATTGGCAAGCAAGGAAGCATGATTTCCATGATCAAAGACAAAACTGCTTGTAGAATAGTAGTTGGTCAAAACGGTACAGTATGGATTCAAGGCGCGCCAGAAGATGAAATGGTTGCAGCTGAAGCAATTTACAAGATCAATCAAGAATCACACCGTGAAGGTTTGACAGAAGAAATTGCAAGCTTGCTAGAAAAGAAAGCAAGCAAGAACAAGCCTTTGACAAGAGAGGATGAAGAACCTATTATGGAGCGTGGAAGAAATGAAACGGAATGATGGAAGAGCTCCAGAAGAGCTTCGTAAGATGGAAGCAAAAACAGGCATTATCAAACGTGCAGATGGAAGCGCTATGTTTAGAATTGGTGAAACCATTGCATATGCAGCAGTCTATGGTCCTCGAGAATTGCATCCTAAATTCATGCAGAATCCAGAAAAAGGATTGTTGAGATGTAATTATAACATGATGGCTTTCTCAGGTTCAGGAGATCGTGTTCGTCCTTCAGCAAATAGACGTTCAAGAGAAATCTCCATGGTCATCGAAAAAGCTTTAGAACCAGTCTTAGATTTAACTGCTTATCCCAATGCAGTCATTGATATTTTCATCGAGTTAGTGCAGACTGATGCAGGTACTCGTTGTGCTGGTATTTGTGCTGCAGCTATGGCTCTGGCAGATGCTGGTATCCCTATGAAAGATTTAGTTTCAGCTTTATCAGTCGGCTATTTACGAAATGAAATCGTAGTAGATATCAATGGTGAAGAAGACATGAATGAAGGCGCGACAGATATTGCATTTGCTTGTCTTCCTATAACAGGAGAAGTAAGTCTTCTACAAGTGGATGGAGAAATCAAAAAAGATGTTTTACTAAAAGCTTTAGACAAAGCAAAAGAAGCTGCAATGAAAATTGCAGAAGTCCAGCGCAAAGCGTTGAAGGAGAGATACCATGACAAGCATGATGCATGATCACATTACCGCGCTCTTGCAAAAAGAAATGCGCGAAGATGGCAGAAAGCCATTAGAATATAGAAAGCCAATCAAGGTAGAGTATGATATATCACCTAAATCTGCTGAAGGCTCTGCTCGAGTAACTATAGGTGAGACTATAGTAGTTGCTGGAGTGAAGTTAGAAGTAGGCGCGCCATTCCCAGATTCTCAAGATGAGGGAAATATAATGGTCAATGTGGAATTAACTCCATTAAGTAATCCAGAATATGAGTTAGGTCCTCCAAGTGTGGTAGCTATTGAATACGCTCGTGTAGTAGACCGCGCTTTGAGAGAAGGTCATGCTTTGGATACTAAAAAACTCTGTATCAAAGAAGGAGAAAAAGTCTGGACTGTTATTGTAGACTTGTATCCTATCAACGACGCTGGAAATTTATTCGACGCGTTTTCCTTGGCGGCGTTGGCGGCTTTAAAGAATGCTAATTTCCCAACCTTTGATAAGAAGACAGAAAAGATAGACTACAAGAAGAAAACCAAAACTCCTTTGCCTTTGGATAAGTCCCCTCTGGAAGTAACAGTCATTAAGATTAATGGCACTTTGATGGTGGATCCAACTATTGAAGAATGGAAATCTGTAGATGCTCGATTAACTGTGGGTGTCCTGGAAAATGGCGTAATATGCGCTATGCAGAAGGGCGGACCAAAAGCTTTAACTATGGAAGATATCAGCAAAATGGTTGACATCGCTGTAGAACACACAGCAAAGCTCAGAAAACTACTCTAGGAACAGCAAAATGAAGTACACAAAATACGAAGAAGCTCGATTGATTGGTGCTCGCGCATTGCAGATTGCAATGGGTGCCCCTATATTAGTAAAAATAGCTAAAGAAGTATTGCAAAAAATCAAGTTTTCTCCGATTGAGATTGCCAAGCTAGAGTTTCAGCAAGATGTTCTTCCGATAACTATCAAGCGCCCGCTGCCTACAAAGCAGTAATTTATTTTTCTTTCTATTTATTTAAACTAAGTAGTAGTAACATTTATAAGGTTGTTCTACTCTAATATAGTAAAATGAGCTTAAGAACTATAAGAGCAGACTTGCATAACCACTTAAAAACCCGGGCTAATGTTGCAGACGATTTTGATTTAGACAAAGTTATTGAACTAGGGCAAAAGAAACTAGGACTTGGAGGTATATTAGGTATTGTTAATTTTGCTGATACAAGATATGAACAAATTCATGATTTACCTGGAGCTGAAAGAAAAGATTTAGGGTGTGGTTTTTATGTTCCTAGAAAAGATGTGCTTGTAGTTAAAGGCGAAGAAGTACCTACAAAAGAAGGTCATGTTCTAGTATTTGGTATAGAAAGAAATAAACATATCACTCTTGGAAGAAGTTTACAAGATACTATAAAAGAAGTTAAAGATCAAAACGGTATTATTATTATAGATCATCCCTTTATGAGGGGATGGGGAGGCATTGGTCCTTATTTAGAGAAACATGAACAGCACTTAGAAGATATAGATGCTATAGAAATATTTAATGGTGAAGCAACTGTTGCAAATATTCCTTTTATGCTAAATCCAAACAGAGAAGCTTTAGAGTTCTACAGAAAAAAGAAAGAGCATTTTCCGCATTTAGGTGCACTTACTACATCAGATGGCCATTCTGCTGCTGAAGTAGGAAGAAGTTACACAAAGATACAAATGCCACAAAATTACGATGCTGTTTTTTTAGGTGCAACAATTTCTACTGAGTCGTTGATAGGAATGATGAGGGGTGCTCTTCGCTCCGCTACGCCTGAAGATGGTGTAGGACAAAGTGCAAAATGGCGAGCGTTATTGCATGCAGGAGTCGTTATCTGGGATCATATAAGAAAGAGTTGACTAGAGTAACGACGAACAGTGAAAATTATCTAGAAATTAAAACTATTCCCACTCTGTTGTACCTGGTGGTTTTGAAGTGAGATCATAACAAACTCTTGAAATACCAGGAACTTCTTTTAAGATTCTATCAACCATAGTATCTAAGGCTTGTTCTGGAATATCTCTGCCAGGAAGTGCTGGACGTCCAACCATAAAATCATTAGTGATAAATGTTCGTATGCCTATCGACCTATTGCCTTGTACACCAAAAGGAACTGGAAAAGAAACAACAGGAACTTGACTAAGTTTTTGAAGAAGAGTATGTCTTACTAATTCCTCATGGACTACAGCATCTGCATGTTGAAGTTGTTGAATAACATCAGGTGTAAGATGAGTTAGAGTTATCTCAGTGATTGGTCCAGAAATATGATCACCGAAAACATACACAAGTCTATTAACAGCATGAAGTTGTTTAGGAATTGCTTGAGCAAGAGAAAAAAGAGCGTCCCAATTTCTTGCACCACTTAATCCTACTAAATAACTATAAGTTCTTCCATCACCTTGGACTCCTACAGTTTGAACAGGAAGTAAAGTTGCTGATATATCTGCTGGAGTAAAGGTTGCTAGGCTTTCGTTAAGAGCAGCAAATTCAGGAGTCATATAAGGTTGTTCACTGCACAAAATTCTTATGGCTAACCCAGGACCTGGAAAAGGTTGTCGTTGAACTATAGCATCAGGAAGACCTAGTTCTTTCCCTAATACGCGTACTTCATCTTTATGATAATCTTGTAAAGGTTCTATAACTCTGCCTTGTTTTCTTAACTCTCGTACTAAAGCAGTATCATTGTGATGGGTTTTAATGACTGCAGCATTTCCGCTAGCAAGGTGAGAAGCACTTTCAATTAAATCTGGACGCAAAGTTCCTTGAGCAAGATAAACATCCTCAGGACATAAACCTAAAGAAGTAATCACTCTATCTGCAACTCGCATAAAAGTATCTCCAATAATTCTTCGTTTGTGTTCTGGATGAACGATGTGTACAAGGGGTTGTGTTTGCTTTCCATCAATCTGAGTAGTTCCCTGATAAAAATCATTTGAGGCATTAACCACTTGAAGTTCTAATCCTATGTTTCGTAATGCTGTTGCGACATGTTGACTTTCATCTAAGCGCATAAAACCATTATCAATATGTACTGCATGAATTTGTTCCGGAGACAATCCTTTTCTAAGAAGAGCTGCACATACTGTACTATCAACTCCGCCACTCACTAAGACTAAAACTTTTTTAGTTCCCACAGTCTCGCGAATATAGGCAAGAGCTTTTTGTTCTCTGTTTTCAGAAGTATAAGTCCCTGAAAAGCCAACTACTCCATATAAAAAATTACTAAGCATAGTTTTGCCATGTTCTGTCAAGTCAACTTCTGGATGAAATTGAACTCCATACAAACGCTTCCCTGCATGCTCTATAGCTGCAACCAAACCATTCGATGTGCCTGATACTGTAAATCCGTCAGCAAGTTGATCAACACTATCTCCATGACTCATTAAGACTGTCTGTTGTGAAGGAAGTCCTGCAAATAATACTGAGTTGGTGTTTATGTCTATCTGACAAGGACCATCTTCTCGAAGAGGTTTCGGATGAACTGTTCCCCCAGTAGCTCTATTGAGAAGTTGCATACCATAACAAATACCTAAAATAGGAATGCCAAGAGAAAAAATTGCTGGATCATAACTTGGAGCATCTTGTCCATACACACTTTGAGGTCCGCCAGAAAGAATAAGAGCATCATACTTTTGTTGTAAAACTGAAGCAGGTGTATGAAAAGGTAATAAATCAGAAGCTACCTTAAGTTCTCTACAGCGTCTATCAATAACTTTCCCATATTGTGCCCCCGCGTCTAGAATAGCTACTTTCTCATGCATAGAAAAATACTAGAAAAGAACTCTTTAAAACAATTTCTCTCTTTGAAGAATGTCTCTAAAAAGTAGTTATAAATATTAGGGAGTAACAATACCTTTTAGTCCT
>JAUXTV010000144.1 GCA_030679025.1 Candidatus Woesearchaeota archaeon | reverse complement strand
AAAGCCAAACGATTAGGCAATGCTTCTTCAATATAAAATCTAGCACTCATGGCCCCAATAGATAATGTTCCTTCACCCATAGTACCACCATTTGATGAATTACTGTAAGTGATTGATCTTTGTGAGCCTCCCACTTCAGTAAAAATAATGGTATTTGTTTCGTTGTTTAAAGAATCATAAGTTAACACATAGGTTTTTCCATTTTTAGTGTTAGCTGTAGTTAATACGAAATAATCATATCGGTCTATATTAAAATCAGTTGCGCTTGTTCCCTCAACTACGATAAGGTCTTTTGTGCTATCCCCGAATTTGAAGCTGTTCTTGTTTGAGATGAAGGGGATATTAATCAACTTATCTTCTGGTGCCGTAAACTCCAGACGATATTCGTCATCTGTTGTAGAAGGCAATAATTTTACTCTTGTTAACGCAACATTTTCTAAACCTGTGTATCTTATGTCCCAATCTGCAAGCAATGCTTGAGGCTGACTAAGGTATCTTTTAACTCCCTCTCCAGCTTTTACATAGAGTGTTCTTGGCACAGTGAGACGATATTTTATATTTGAAATTTTTAATACATCACCCACTAAAGATGCTGAAATTTTAATAAATGCATTATCTAACTTTACCTTATTCAGATTTACGTCACGTGTAAAAGCATCATCTTCATAATTTTCATCAATTAATTCTAAAACGCTAGCTCCTAAAAATAATTTTACTGCACTTCCCTGAGGATCATTACTATTGAGGAGGACATCATTTATTCCTATAGATACATCTGCTTCTATAACTTCCATATCTCCTTTTTGCAATTGTTGTGTTTCTTTTCCGTTAACTTTGAACTTTGCCTTTTTTGTCGCTGTCTCTATACTAGTTACTTCGATTTCATAAGTCTTATCACCTATAGTGTAGATTTTCTTCTCTTCTTGTCTTAAGAGATCGATAATTGCACCTTTTGCTAATGTCAGCTTGACCTTGCGATTATCGAGTGAAGAATCTATAAATGTGTATTCTTCATTTAAAATAGAAATCTTTGCGTCTTGGAGTCCATCGAGACGTGCATCAGTAGTTTTACTCTTTAAGCCTTCATCAAAACTAATATGCCATTCAAAAAATGCATCTGTTACTGCAGTTCCCGAGTTTATGAGTAAAAAATCTCCAACTTCATCAGTATCAGATGTCTTTGTAAACTGCACTGTAGAAGTGTTAAGAGCTGTTGTTGTATCTCTAAATCTGATATATTGCACATATTTTGTTGTTCCTTCCTTAGTGTTAGTAGTTCCTGATTTAACATCTCCAAGGTGCACTGAGGTGACTGCCTCTAAAACATTTCCCATCTCTTCATTAAGACTCATTTTATCTGTTGATCCTTTAAACTCAAAAGAACCAGCAGACACTATTGCAGCTACTAAGATTAACACAAAACTAGCTAGAATTGTTTTTTTCATACTACCTCTTTCTTCTATTGACAGCTTCTAATTCTTTATATAATTTGCTATTTCAGGCGAAAAAGGACTGTTCCACGGTATAAAATAACCCCTGTCTGACGATCTAATCTATTTATTTGTCTTGAGATCGTAAGTTTTCCGTCAAAACGCTCATTTAACTTCTTTCCTAAAGAACGCGCAAATCTTTGTGAGGAGAGAAAGATGTCTATGCCTGTTTTGAGCTCTTCTGTTTTTGCTATAAATACATCTTTTCTTTTTCCCACTTCTTCCAAAATAAATTGCAGCACCTCTTGCTTATAAGGTCTAATCTGTATAGTTGCTTCGTAATAACTATTGTGCATAGGCTTGCGCATGAGGTACTCCAGCAATAACAATGATATTTTCTTTTGTAATTATTCCTATTTTTAAACCGAGAGCAACAGACTCTTTACCTATTAAGTTTACATTGGGAATATCTCTTAATAGAGGAGTAATAGTGAGCGCAGTTCCTTTTTGACCTTTATAAAAGTGCTCAGAGATAGTTATACAATATTTTCCTTCTTCGATAGTTTTTCCAAGAATATCTTCATCACAAACAGCGAGTACATCACTGTATTGTCCTTCGTGCATTTTAAAGTACATACTAATTTCCTTTTACTGGTTGTTTAGCACCGCATGCAGTGCATTTCATGAACATAAGACGATCTTCCTTTAATAATTGTGTGTCTGGCTTTCCACATTCTTTACAAATAACAAAGTCCTTACAATATTGTGTTAACTTATTATTAATAAGCTGGGCTGATATCTTTCTTCCTAAAACTAATCTTGGCCCATTGAGCGTTGCAGGTGTTGCTAGCTCACGTTGCAAGTATTTTAATAATTCTGCAGCATCTCTTTGAATAAGGGAACAAATTTGACTAAAATTAGTTAATATTGTTGTTACTCCTTGAATATGACCTGTAACTTTTGGTATTTCAAATCGCTCAGTACTTGTTTTTAGCTCTGGTAGATGAGCTTTCGCTTTTTTTAATAAGTCGTTATAGTTGAAATCCATAACTTCAGAACGGCAGTTTAGCCTATTTAAATCTTATTACTAAAGGATCTGTAAAGTTAACGGCATCTATTTAATAATTCAAATCGTAATAAGATTTATAAAACTTAGTTTATTAATTAATTTATGACTGAGTGGGTTTTTTGGGGAGATAGACAGATAGTTAGTGTTTATGGAAATATCTATCTAAGAACTTTTGTTGAGGATTGGTTTAAAATAGTAGATACTATGGCTCAAGAGATCAGGGGAGAAAAACTTTTAGACTTGGGTTGTGGTGAGGGTCATACTACTAAACAGATTTTAGATAGAGTAAAAGAGAAATATACTTGTGATTTAATGGAGCCTAATGAATCTGCTTTAAATTCTGCTAAACTTTTTTTAAGTTTTGAAAATAAAATTGGAGAGTCTTTTGTTGACACTCTCAGTAGTTTTAAACCAGATAAAAAATATGATACAGTTTTTACTTCACATACTAATTACTATTGGGCAAACGATGAACAAGAATATAGAAAACAACTTGAAAAGGCTGTATATTTATTAGATAAGGGTGGAAGATTAATTATTTTAACCTTACCAAAAAATAGTGACCATTATAATATTATGTTGAAGCAAGTCTATCCTGTTTTTAACTATTCTGAATATATTTCTAAGTATTATCAATCGAAAGGATTTAAGATTAAGAAAATTAAATTTAAGATGAGGATG
>JAUXTV010000115.1 GCA_030679025.1 Candidatus Woesearchaeota archaeon | reverse complement strand
ACGCGATAGAAGCGGCGAGCCCCAAAGATGCCCTGCGGTTTTTGATGGACGCACGCGGTTTGAAGCAGGAAGACCTCTCTGCCATTGTTCCCCAGGGCAATCTGTCGGCGATTCTGGCCGGAAAACGAAGCATCAGCGCTGCCATGGCCGGCAAACTGGGCGGGTTTTTTGGCATCAGCCCGGCGGTGTTCGTCCCCAGGTGAGCCGCCCGTCCGCGTCGCGGTCTGTTCGGACTGGAAAAATGGCGCCCGACCAACAGCACGCTGGGTAAACTGGCGGATGCGCTGGGCGGTTGCCGGTTGAGGGGCAATCTTTTCCCTTCTCAAAAGGCTTCCCTGGTGAAAGCCTTTTTGCATTGGGGGGGGGCGAATGTCGAAACGCGGGCTCTCCGTTCGTCGTGCAGGTGTGACCATCAACCACCGCCCCAAGGACACTCCCATGAAATACCTCTGCCTCGCCTACTACAACCCCGAAAAATTCGCCGCCATGGCGCCCGCCGACCTGCAGGCCCTGGTGAGCCAGCGCCCGGCCAAAGACGCCGAGCTCAAGGCCACCGGCAAGCTGGTCGTGAGCGCCTCGCTCGGAGGCCCGCAAGCTGCGTTTGCCCTGCGCCCGCGCGACGGCAAGACGCAGGTCACCGACGGGCCTTATGCTGAGGCCAAGGAGATGGTGGGCGGGTTCTTCATCATTGAAGCGGCGGATAAAGACGAGGCGGGACGGGTGGCTTCGCTGCATCCGGCGGCGACGCTGGGGGCGAGTGTGGGGTGGGGGATTGAGGTGCACCCGATTGGGTTTTTTGAGCAGACCCGATAAACAGGACGAGTAGACGCTGCAGCGCGATGGCGCAGCAAGAAGTTGCGCGCGTACCGATCGGGTCGTTTGGAAGCCACGTGCTACCGGTATCACCAAAATTGCACGACCAGCAATACCAGAAACGCGACAAACAATAGCAGTGGAAGCAAAGTAGCCGCGCGCAGCAAGGTGCTGCTTGCTTCAATACTTCTAAGGTCTAGCGCGCTGGCCCTCTCCCGTAGAAGCATGGATGCGTACATGCCGGCGAGCGAAACAGCAATGGCTCCGCCTAATGCACTCCAATTCGTAACGCCAGCATTTCCCAAGGCGAAGAAACCCAACATGGCGACACACATAACAAGGGACAGTTTGCTAGACCTGTGTAACGGCTGGTTTGCCAAAACTTGCGTGGGGTTTTGTGGATGCATTGCCAAACTCCTGCATCACGGTTGACCAACTAATGGCGGCGATTATGAATCCAACGCGCCGCCCCAATGCCCGCGCGGCGGCAAGACGGGTGGTATCTAGCGGGCGCCGAAATGGTTACTGATTGTATCAATCCTGCGATACTGCTCACAATGACTAACCTCCTCCGTCTCATCTTTTTGCTGGCTTGGGCTGGGTCGGCTACAGCGCAAAGCGTTTCAGCGACGTACCAACCGATTCCGCAAATTCGCAGCCCCGAACTACGGCAACTGCAGATTGATTGGCGAAGCAATCGGCTTCTTGAGGGGATGGCCGAACAGCTTTCTCGCCAGTTCACTTTGAGCCAGCCGCTAAAAATTGGTCTTGGCGAGTGCGGCATGTCTAATGCCTTCTACAAGTCAGACGCGAAAACCATTGTTCTTTGTCTTGAACTGATCCCAGACCTTGTGAGCCGCATTTTGCGAGAGCAAGGTACGCGCTTAGATCGCGAGACAATCAACAACACCGTTGTGGGGGCGCTTGTGTTTATCGTCTTCCACGAACTCGGGCACGCAATTATCGATATCGAGAGCCTACCGGTTCTCGGGCGTAACGAAGATGCTGCCGACATGATCTCTACCTACTTGATTCTTCAAGAGCCCGCCTTAGCCGATAGGGCCGTAGCCGGGGGGCTTTTCTTTTTTAGCAAGCCAACTTCGTTGATTCCTGGGTTTTTCAACCAGCAGCACATGTCTGACGAGCACGGACTGAATCCGCAACGAGCAGTCAATCTCGCCTGCGCCGCTTATGGAAAAGAACCTAGCCGTTTTGTATGGGCGATGCAGGCTGCCCGTGTTACGAACCAGCGTGCAAGTCGCTGTGCAGGGGAATATGCACAGTTGGACCGCTCCGTTCGCGGGCTACTGCGCAACGTAATCCGGTAAATCGTCCTGGAGGTGACCGCGGGCAATGCTCAAGGAGGGCAGGCAACCCGCGCGAACACGGCTATTCAGTTGAGGATTCTCAAACCGGGTGGTGGCGTTATGCAGGCAGTTGCATCGACACCATCATCCTGGCAATTCTTCAGGCGCTCCATTTTTACTTCCGGGTAAAGCGACCACATCTTCAGGCAGGAGGATGACCATGTACTTGAGCGGGTGCACATGCTGCGCTCCATGGACTCATTAGCAATTGCGCTGAAGTAGGAATAGGGCAACCACATGAGCAATAACAAGCCGTAAGAAACCAGGTTTGATACGGCAACTCCGCGATAGATTGAGGCGCCTGGAATTGAAGGGTTGCGGACACGGTGATAACGCGCCTCAACGGCAAAGGTAAGTACCCAGCATATTCCGATGAACGCAAGCCCGGCCAGTGACAGGCTTGCCATGCTGCCGTAGCTGGTGATATAGCCGTAGGAGGGGGCTGGCAAGTTGCCGTAGAGAAAAATAGCAGCCATGGTCCTGCTGGCTACCGCAGGTATCAAGCTCAACGTAGCCTGTCCTTGCGGGCTGGCAAGGTAGCTCCCGATGTATGAGAGGGCAAGTCCAACGGGAATCGCTGCGATCATGCTCCAGAAGTTGGCCCAGAATGAATTTTTGTAGGGTGCCTGCCAACCCCATCGTTTCATCATCCAGCCTTCAAGGAGCGAAACGATTGGAAGAACCACCAACCAGAGCGCATTCGCAAAAATCATGGTTGGCATGAATCCGTTTGCATGGGCTGCAAAGGAGAGCGATCCGCCCAGAAGCAGGCAAACGGCGTGGCGGATTTTCATTTGGAGCTTTCTCCCGACGTAGTTAAGTCTATGAAATTGACACACGGAAGTATCGCTCCCTCATGAGGCGCTTTCCGGATTCCCGCCGCTGCTCCGTGGCGGTCTGAATGTCCGATGCCGCCTGTTGAAGGGCTGATGGCGGAACAGATATCTGCTCCAAGCGAAGCTAGGCCCCAAGTACTTCGAGGGTCGCCCCCTTTTTTTTTGGCGCAAAAGGCACTTGCTTGCGTGAGCCTGCAACTTGGGCTATCTCGGCGGATACTTGGGTCTGGAACACATAAAAAGGAGACCCCATGAATCCCGCCATCCGCCGGCAGACGATTGCCGACCTGCTGCACCGCACCGCCAAACGTTATCCGGGCAAGACGGGCCTGATCTGCGGCGCAACACGCTGGAC
>JAUXTV010000106.1 GCA_030679025.1 Candidatus Woesearchaeota archaeon | reverse complement strand
AGCAGGCAATTGGTGGAAAAAACAAAAAATTATATTGAAAAATTGCGCGCAGAGTTGAATGAAGCATTAGCAGCGGAAGAAGAACGTCTTGCTGAAGCTAAGCCTGCAAAGAAAAAAGGTGCGAAAGAAGAGAAGCCAAAGAAACCTGTTAAAAAAACAGTTAAGAAAAAACCAGTTCCAAAAAAGAACAGCAAGCATAAACCAATGCATAAAGCTAAGAAGTCAAAACACTAATCAGTCCAGCCACTACAGTAAAGCCGTCAAACGGTGGAATAGGGATCATATTAAAGAAGAATAAAAATAAATTGATCTGCTTGGTTGCCTGCCATAAGAATTTCTGACGAAAAGTTAAGCGTCGTGCATTGTTCAAGATAAGCCAAGCAATTGCAAATAGGAGTAAGTTAGTTCCTGGTCCAACAAAAGCAGTAATTGCAGCTTCCAAATGAGATGCTCCTTGAATGGAAACATAGCCAGGAACGAAAATAATAAATGGAGACTGGATTAAACGTAAGAAAATACCTAATCCCAATCCAAAGTAAGAAGCATGAAACGTCGCTAGTAGTCCAAAGAACATGGCAACAAATTTATGTGCTAATTCATGCAAGACAATTGCAGGTGCAGTAATTAAAATAGCCCATTGAAAACCTTGCCAATCAAAACGAGAAGTTTGCAAATAACTTTCTACAGTTCTTGGTCGTTGCATCGAACCCATGAAAATATACCCTAATCCTAGAACCATGATAAGTAAGTCAAAGAGTTCTTGAAGGTTAAAAAGAGCCATAAAATCATGAAGAAAAACTTCTTTAAAAGCTTTCTGGAAGTGCTTCTCAAACACTCCCTAAGGGTTTATAAAAGAGAAATCCTATTTTAGATATATGGTTGCAGAAGTTATCTACAGAAAGAAAGCTCCAGATTTTTCAGAAATGAGCGCTATCATGTTTCAAGGAGTGCAGAAGGTAACAGACAATTTTTTTGGCAATTCTCCACCCCAGATTTTTGTAGGCAGCAAACTCAAGTATCCAAAAGTCAACGTAGGTATTCTCTCACCACCAGAAAAAGTTCCAGACGCATGGCTCTATAGTGCAGAACAATATTGGGCACAACAGAAATTAGATATCAACACTATCATTCGTCTGCGTTCCAGTTTGATTAATTCTCGTTTTGCAACAACAGCAGATCAAGCGCGTTCATCAGAAAAATTCGTAGACATAGCACAGCAAATTGGCATGGCTAAACGTCCAGTAGATGTAGAGATTGAGTTGAAGAAAAAGATAACTTTACAGTTTGACACAGATAAGGTCAATATGCCTATGGGTCCTCGTGCTTCTCTGAAAGATGCTCGTCTAACAGAAAATGTTGCAGTAGATACTCATGTAGAAAAAGTATTAAGTGACACAGATTTGAAAGCAACTGATGCTATTAGTTATTTGTACAAACATCAATTCCAAGATAATACTCTAAATCAATTGTTAAGTGTAGGTGTACTTGGTTTGAAGAAAAATCGTAAACTCGTGCCAACACGCTGGTCCATCACTGCAGTCGATGATATGTTGGGCAAGCAAATAAAAAAAGAAATTCGAGATTATCAGCAGATAGATTCCTATCAACTCTTTCATGGCAGTCATTTAGGGAATTATTATTTCGCTTTATTGTTTCCAGATAATTTTAGATATGAGCTCTTTGAATATTTTGTTCCTGGATCTGCTTGGAATCCCACAGACACGATGACAGGTGCAACTGACTGGGAAGATTATTGGGGAAGATCACAATATGCTTTCTCTACTGCTGGCGGGTATTATGCCTCACGCATTGCAATCTTAGAACATCTCAAAAAAATTAAGAGACAAGCATCTGCATTAGTCATTAGATTTGAATTGCCAGAATATTGGGCATCGCTCGGAGTGTGGGTTTGTAGAGCTTCCTGTAGGAAAACAATGGCTAATCCTCCAATAATATTTCCAGATCAAAAGACTATGGTAGAATACATCAAAAAAGTAGCCAAAGAAAAATTTCATTTCGATTTAAATAAAACTTTAGCTCTGAGCAAATTATTGCAGTCAACAAAAACACAAAGTAAATTGTCTCACTTCTTCCGATAGAACTGAACAGCAAAATATTGGTCGACATTCAATCCGCCAGTTTCTTTACCAAAGACTAAAGTAGTAGTTAGAATTTGTAACCTTGTCCCGACAACATATGCGACTGATTTTGGAGGAATAGGGTCTTCTGGAAGTAACAGAAGTAAATCTGATTTATTTTGCTCTGCTAATACTGATCTATGCTCCCAATTTCTTCTTACTATCACAAGAGGAGCAGCAGCAGGTTGTAAATCTGTTCTTTTTTGGGCTGCATCGAAAGTAAGCTGCTCTAAGGTTATTCCATTGAGCTTAGCTGTCATTAAGACTCCTTTTTCTGTAATCATCATTTAAGCTCTCAATTCATTAAATCCTAATAATAATACGCCCAACCCTATAAAGAACAGTCCAAAGACTATGCCTCCACGTAATAAGGTTAAAGTAGCTTGTAACCAATTAGGTATCGTTAGTAAATAAAGTGTTCCTACCCATAAGAGTAAGCCAATAACAATTTGTAGTAATCCTTTCATGTAGTCAAATCCTCCAATCACTAGAACTCTATTTTACTTTTTAAAGATAGTTGTGCTGGAAAGGTGGAAATGATTAACTCCCTAGGTAGAGTGAAAAAGACAAGTAAAAAGAATTAAATATAAACCTGAATAAATAGAAATCAATGAAAACAGATATATTGCAAACAGATAAAGATAAATTACTACAAGATATAGTGACATTAGAACAGAGAGTAAAAGATATGAATCCAGAGGAAAGTGGTGCAGCATATCGTCAGCATGAGAATATGCAGGCTGAATTGAAAGGTAGAATACAAGTAGCTCTTAATTGGGGAATGGACCAAGAAGAAGAAAGAATGGATCTGCCTCTAGATATACCCTTAACAGTCGGAGATTATATTGATGTTCTAGCTCATAGATATAAACTAAAAAAAGAGGAGTGATTGCTATGGATAAAATTGTGCATTTTGATGCGACATTTGAAAGGTTTATAAGCTGATCAAAAACATTTGAGGCTATGGCTCAAACCTATCACATGCCTCATTTAGAAAAAGTAATAGATCTTTCTAGAAAAAGCTTTAGCATTCCTAAAGACGCAGATAATATAAGATTATTTCATGGCACAAGTTCTGTTTTTCTTCCCGAGATTATTAAAAAAGGGTTAGTTAATAGCCATACTTCACATAATATGATTGACTCTGGAGACTGGGCCAGTGAACCTGGTTTAGTATATTTGGGTCACCAGTATAGGTGTCTTTATGAGTATGCCAATAGAACTGTTAACAAGAAAGGCGGAGCTCTGGTTTTAGTTGAAGTGGAAGTCCCAATTAACGATAGACTTATAGAAGACCTGGAAGAGATTAGAGGGTGCTTTCAAAATTGGAGAGATTGTTTAGAACATTTTCTAATTTGTGCCTATGTAGGAAATCTTAAGCCTGAAAATACAAAAAGAATTCATTTATTTTCTAGATACGCTCGAACTAGAGATATGGTAACAAATAATCTTGAACACTATCGTTCTTTAGACCCAGAGGACTTTAATGAATCAACGTTATCCCAAGCAATGAAAGAATTAAGGCATTGTGCTTAGTATTTGATAAACTCATTAGATCTATAAAATATTACACTACTATGCCTTGGAGCCCAGAACGCAGCTAAGAGATAGAAAACCCAGAATTGGTGCAACAACGGATGAAAGAGATCTTAATATCTAAACAAGGTATCTCTAGATTGGCAAATGTCATGAACCTACACAAAAATACACCCAAAGAAAACCTTATAAACCCTGTCCAAAGCTCTTGTTCTACCTAGTGAATGTGGAGAGTTGCTTCTCTGAACACAGGTCTAGATATACAACAAACGGAAGCTCAAACAATGGGATTATATCAACACCTCAGAAAAACTTGGTTAAACCAAGATCCTAGTATCATGCGTCAGCGTTTAATCCAATGGCGCAAAGAAGATGCTATAACCCGTATTGATCATGCTACACGTTTAGATCGTGCTCGTTCTTTAGGATATAAAGCTAAACCTGGTTTCGTACTAGTTCGTGTTCGCCTACCTCGTGGTGGACGTAAAAGAGAACAATATAGAGCAGGTCGTAAAAGTAGATCCTATGGTCGTAGAAAAATCGTTAACTTAAACTATCAAACTGTTGCAGAGCAACGTGCTAATAAAAAATATCCTAATTGTGAAGTCTTAAACAGTTACTATGTAGCAAAAGATGGTATCTCTTATTGGTTTGAAATCATTTTGATTGATCGTGCACATCCGCAAGTATTAGCGAGCACTGTCTTAAGAAGTATTGCTGCACAGCGTGGTCGTGTCTATCGTGGTTTAACTTCTTCAGGTAAGAAGAGTCGTGGTCTCAGACGTAAAGGTAAGGGTGCTGAAAAGATGCGTCCAAGTTTACGTGCAAGAGATCATTTGGCGCATTAATTTTTATTTATTTTTTTGTTTGTTTGCGCAAGTGTAATGCTTGATAGATTTGTTCTTTCTGCTCTGATTTGTCTATATGATAAGTAATAAATTGTAAAGTGTGGCGTGATAATCTTCGAAGTTTGTGGTGCAGGAGAATCTGTACGTTTGATGCTAATTCAGGAACATGTGCTAAGACTTCAGGGCATAAAGTTTCATCCTGTAAGTAAGTCAATAAATGATCTACAACACTAATGTCTCCGATTTTACCTAATGCAAGAGTTAAATATACAGTAGTCTGCTGATCATGATGTTTCTTTTGTAATAACTGTTTGAGTAAATGGGATGCTTTTGCTTTGCCAATAACTTCAAGAGAAGCAATCCTCATGGCTTGAGACTGAGTCAACATCTTTTGCAAAATCTCTTCTACTTGTTTGCGTTGATGGGGTAAAAATGCAGAGCAGGCTGTTCCACGAATATCTGCTTGGGAAGAACGTAAATACTTAGCATACTGTTGTGTAGGTTGTTCTTTGGCGCGGATAAACGAATGTAACTTATGCGCGTGGTTGTCTTGTTTAGGTTTCTTCAAGAATTTTTTATACACATCTTCTAAACTTAATAATCCCGCATTCATGCTTTCTAAGGTGATCTTTTTCTTGTTGAGATACTGTGCAATTCTGAGTAAAGCTTGCTTGCTGTCAATAGTAGTATACACTTTGACTGTATGCACATTATTTTCACTGGAAAGCACTTCATAGTCTTTGACTGAAGTAAGATCCTTTGTTAATCGCAATAAAACTTTATTTATGTCTTGGCCATTAGCGACAAAGTCAACAACATTAGTATCTCTGTATTTTTGCTTTAAATCTTCTAAAGGGCCATCATAGAGTTTTTCTCCAGCTTCAACAATAATTAAATTTCTGCAGACTTTTTCCATCTCTTGGAGTTGATGATCTGTATAGACAATAGTAACTCCGTCTTTGTTGAGTTGTTTGAGATAATTTCTTACCTGATCTTTTGTTGGTACATCTAGTCCTAACAGAGGCTCATCCAAAAATAAAACAGTAGGTTGTTTTAACATAGCGACAGCAAGAGCATATCTTCCTTTGAGCCCAGTGCTAAGTCTCCAAACATCTAGGTTTTTATGATGCTGTAAATCAAAATAGTGGAGCAGTTCATGAACTCTTTTTTCTGCTTGATGCTTGGACAATCCAGTGTAATAGGCAGCCAAAAGTAAATTTTTATATACAGAGCTCCAGCTGACTCCTTCATAATCAACACCAAACATCCAGGAAATAGTGTCTTTAATTTGGCGAATATTAGTGTCTAAGTCAACATTGTTAATCATGACTTTGCCAGAGCTCTTCTCCAAATTCGTTGTTAAGATGCGCAAGAGAGTGCTTTTTCCAGCGCCATTTCTCCCAAGTAGACCATAAAAATCTCCCTGTTTGACTTTGAAAGAAACATCCTTTAAAGCATGCGTTAAGAGCTTTCCCTTGCGAAAGACTTTGTACTGATAGAAGTCTTTGGACAAATGATTGACATCGATGATGGCTCCCATTAGAACCACCTTCCTTCAATTTTTGCTCGTTTAATGCCATAATAAAAGACATACATGCCTATAAAGAAGACTAAGATATTCACAACTAAGCCGGCAAGAATTAAACCTAGTGTGCTCGCGTCAGCGAATGTTTTGTTCAGGAATAAAGTATCTCTCCAGATTAAAATGATGTATGCGGCAGGCAATATTTTTGGCAGGAACGCTATAAACTTAGGTAAGAAAGTAACTGGAAATAATTGTCCTGAAAAGAGTCTGTTAAATTGTTGCATGAAAAAAGAAATTGGATCTCCCTCTTTCAAAAATAAAACAGAGCCTACAGTCATAAGCTGGAATCCTAAATTACCTATAATAAAAATGCCTAGTGCAATCAAAATTGTAATTACATTAGCCATAGAAAAGAAAATAGCAGTAGTATCCCCTGCCAAAGTAATCAACAGAAAATACATACCAAACATCGGTAAAAAAATAGTAAAGAGATCAAATAAAACAGACACTAAAAAATTAATGGAAAAATATTCAACAACTCCCATGTTAGACAAATAAGCTAATTTAAACAAACCATTTTTTCTATCTTCATTAAAGCGTCCAGTAAAATTATTATAAACGCTGTCAACAAAGAAAATAGCTAAACTACCTATCAAGACAAAAGGTAAATAGCCTACGTTTTCATACCCTAATGTTGCAGGATCTACAATTTTTGCTAAAAAATACCACATAATTACTTCTAGAAAAGTATTGAGTACATTAATGCCTAAATCTACCTTAAAAGTCCATAATTCATCGAACTGGCAGATGAAGCTTGCCTGTACTCTTTTTAAAAATAGATTGATTCCCATGTTCCCAAACTGATTAGTTCATTGTCCAAAGTATAAAAGGTTTCTCTTCTGAACATTTATCACTCTCCAATGGGAATATTAGACAACACAAATATTTATATAGCAAATGAACTCAATCAAGCTATTAAAATTCATCAAAGGAGGATGAAATCATGGGTAAAGTCTTAGGATCAAATGAAGCAAATACACAAAATCAGATGAGAAAAGGACGTGCGTATGACGCTGCTAAAAATCCATTAAAACAACCACAATCGACACGACCACAATCGACAAGAAAATAAAAATTTATTAAAGTAAAAGGAGGGAAAAAACATGGCATTTCAAAAAACTGGCGGCGGTGTTGCAGCACGAGCAAATCGTGATAAACTATTGCATGATAATGATAGTAGATCTAAAAAAATGCAAGCTAAAAAAATGCAACCTAAACAATAAATAAAATATACACATTACTATAATTAAAAAACAAAAAAGGAGAATACAAAATGGCAATAAGCAAACCAAAGACAACTCAAACACAAATAAATAGAGTAGCAGCTGATGGAAGACAGAAAGATCGAATTAGAAGAGTTGGCGAAGCTTCAAAAAGATAAAGAAATAATCGATGGCTCAAACTAAAGAAAAAATAATTTCTTTTATTTTTTTAAGAGGTGATAACTAAAAATGGCACTCATTGGAAAAGAACAATATTTGAAGTCTAGAAAAATCTTAGCACGAGATGCTCTAGATACTAAAAAGAAACTTAGAGGTAAAAAACCTAAAAGGGACTCAATCTAGGAACTAATATGGGAATTACTTATCCAGCAAATGTAGAAGCTCGTAAATCGAGAAGAGAAAATGAGAAAAAACGAATAAAAAGAATAATGAAAATCTCTAAAGAAGCACAAGAAAGGCAACGCGACAGCATCTAATTCTTTTTTCTATATCTTTATAAATCATTAATTCTTAATCTAGAAATGCTTTCAGAACAACAAATTCAAGAGATTCGTAAAGAATTGGAAACATCTGTAAATCCCTTATTCTTCTTCGATGATGACACTGACGGATTAACTTCGTTTCTGTTGCTCTATCGCAAATATAAGAAAGGTCATGGTGTGCCGGTCAAAGCCCCTCAAACAGAGGAAAACCTCTATCTAAGAAAAATCCAAGAATATAGCCCTGATCTAGTCATTGTGCTGGATCGTCCAGTCTTAACGCAAAACTTGCTAAATCAGATACAAGTCCCAGTTTTATGGATAGACCATCATGAGCCTTTAGAAAGACAAGGTGTTCGCTATTTCAACCCCATGGTGTTAACCAAAGGAGACAATCGCCCCACGAGTTACTGGTGTTATCAAATTGCCCAACAAGATTTATGGATAGCCTTAGTAGGTATTATTAGTGATTGGTATGTGCCTGAATTTGTCAAAGAGTTCGAACATGAAGAGTTGATAGGCAAGGCAAAAACACCTGATGATATTCTCTTCGAAACAGAATTTGGAAAGCTCATTAAGGTCTTCAACTTTGCTTTAAAGGGAAGAACTCCTGATATAAGAAAGCATATCGCGACCTTG
>JAUXTV010000076.1 GCA_030679025.1 Candidatus Woesearchaeota archaeon | reverse complement strand
TTTCAGTTAATCCCAATGAGCGTTCATATTTCCCAAAAGTGAATTTTGAGCCTGGCCTAAGCTTGGGAATTATTGGCTCACGTATGGCTAAGAAATGCCCATCATCACGAAGTACCCTCTTTACACCTGAAAGAAATTGATCCATATTATCTATATGATGAAGAGCTGCATCAATTATCACCCAGTCAAAGGTTTTATCCTTAAATTGAAGATTATATGCATCTCCAACAACACGCGTAATCTTCTTTTTATCAGCATTAAGGTAATTCATCATCTTGGGTGCAATATCTTTTAAAAGCCGTTCTGAAAAGTCCAAACAAAAAATCTCCTTAACTGATGGAAGCTTTGAAACTTCACTGCCAAGGCAACAACATCCTGCACATAATTCAAGAACTCTCCCAGAAACTGGAATTTTCCTTAAAGCGCGCTGGAAATAAGCAACCCTACCGCCACTAACTTTTTTTTTCCAAATATTAAATGAATTATAACTATTTTCAGTTAATTGAAGATTATTGCGATAATGCAATTCTTCTTTATTAAAATGTTCGGACATATTATGCCACACTATTTTTGTATCTTCCATGGGATTGTAAAATCAATAATCAGTTTATAAAACTTATCAATTCGAGAATTTTAAATTCAGAAGATGACTAAAGGAGTAGACATTTAGCCAGATAAGATTGTCAAGATCACATAAGATTAAACAATTATCAAAATCTTCCACAAGCTTTTTAAACCATCAAAATTCTTAATAAACTTATGAAATTAGCTTTAATTTCTGTAAACCAGAACGATGCAGACCCACCATTAGGGATTGCTTATATATCTTCATATATTAAAAAATATGCAAAACACCCAGTTGAAATAAAAATTATAGACAAAGAAGATACATTATTGGCTATACGAAAAAATCATTTCGATATAATTGGGATTGCAGCATTAAGTACAGACTTACATAAGGCACAAAAACTAGCAAAAGAGATTATTAAACTGTCTCCCTCCTCTTATTTAGTAATAGGCGGTGTTCACATTACAATCATGCCACAGCATCTAAAAGATTCGGCATTCGATATCGGCATTATAGGTGAAGGAGAGCAAACCTTATTAGAGATATGCGAACTATTCTCTGAAAGAAGAGAGTTGCCTTTAGAGGATTTAAGCAAAATAAATGGTCTGGTTTTTAAAGACAAAAATTCAAATTTAATTACTACCCAACCAAGAGCCTATATTAAGAATTTAGATGATATCCCATTTCCAGATAGAGATAGCTTAAAAATGAAAGAGATATATCTTGTACCCC
>JAUXTV010000075.1 GCA_030679025.1 Candidatus Woesearchaeota archaeon | reverse complement strand
AGGATCTTTGTTCAATATGATAAACACCCACATCGGTAAGACCTAGATGAGCACCTATCTCCTCTAAGGTTTGCCCCTTTAAACGAGAAAAAAGTACTTCTTTGTCACGTTCACTAAGTCTACTCATGAGAACCTCTAGATCACTTCGAACCGCAGACCTATCTTCTTCTCTTTCTTCTGACGAATCTGCGATATTTGCCAAAAATTTCATTCCTTTGTACCTTTTCTTGCTTAATCTTACTAACTGGTCAAGAGTTTTTTCGCTATGACTCTCTAGAGATTCCCTTATGTTTGTCTTTTTTGCTTCTGCTGCTGAAAATTTATATCGATGAAGATTCACAACCCCTTTAATTAGATTCTTTGGAAATCTGACAGGACTAAAAGAATATTCTAGCCCATTCCAAATATGCCACTCTATAGATTTACGTAAAAAAGCTGAATTTTGTTCGAGAGCATATTTGCTATCACTTTTCTGTTGAGCTTTTAAAACTCCTACCATCCCATCTTGTTTCATATCTTCAAGAGGAGGTATTGGAAGACCACTCTTTTCAATGTGATGCCTAATTTTAGAAACCATGTATGAAACGAGAGAACGGAAATCCTGAGCAGGTACATCCTTGAGATCTGATCCTCTTGTGATTATATCATATAGGGCTCTTTTTATTTTGCCTTTATAGAGACTACGCAACACATTACTAATATCCCTGTTTCCCCGTATTTCTTCATACGTAAGATGAGGGTGAGAAAGCACATATTCTTCAAGTACTGTTTTGCTTCTCTCGATTTCTTCTGGAGATAGAGTCATGTTGTTTTTTCCTTCTTGTATGTTCTTTAATATATATTTTATAGTATATATAAATCTTAGTGTTTACTACAACAGTATGTTTAAAAAGCTGTTCTTCTTAGCTATGCCATGCAGGTTATTGCTCATATTGAACGAACAAAGAAAACGACCAAAGTAGAGTTACCAGCAAAAGCTACTGTGAAACATCTCTTAGAGAAACTTGCTGTAAATCCTGTGACTGTTCTAGTGACTAGAGATCAAAAAGTGTTAATTGAAACCCAAGAACTGAAAGACAAAGATACAGTGAAGATTTTATCTGTTGTTTCTGGCGGCTAATATGGCGTGTAAAAAATGTCAAACTGAACCAGTATATGTGTTACAAAATCATGCACCTTTATGTAAACAACATTATCTTCACTATTTTGAAAAGAAAGTCTTGAAAACTATCAGGACTTATAAGATGCTTGAAAAGGGAGACATACTTGTTTCTGCTTTATCTGGCGGCAAAGATAGCATGACTTGCTTGTATTTACTCCATCAGTACTGCCAAAAACAAGGCATTCCTGTCAAGGCATTAGCCATTGATGAGGGTATAGAAAAATATCGAGAACAGACCTTAAAAGATGCTGCAACTTTTTGTAAAACTTATAAAATTCCTTTGACTGTTCTTTCTTTTAAAAAGATGTTTGGTTTTACTCTAGATAGTTATTTAAAAGACCATAAGATGAATCCTTGCACTGCTTGTGGCATTAGCAGAAGATATTTGATTAATAGAGGAGCAAGAGAATTGGGTGCTACCAAAGTTGCTACAGGTCATAACTTAGATGATGAAGCTCAAACACTTTTAATGAATCAATTTAAAGGCAATATTTCTCTTTCTGCTAAATTAGGACCGATGACTGGAGCATTGATGCATAAACAATTTGTTCGTAGAATTAAACCTTTATATTTCATGACAGAAAAAGAAGTTGCTTTGTATGCAGTCTTAATGGAATTTCCAGTAACGTTTGTGGAATGTCCGAACGCTGAAGGCGCATTTAGATTACAATTGGGAGAAGTGTTGAATACTTGGGAGCAAAAATATCCCGGAACAAAGCAAGGCATTGTGAATTCTTTTTTAGAGATTTTACCTTCTTTACGAGAACAGTTTAAATCTACGAAACAAGCTATTGGCACTTGTGAAAGCTGCGGAGAACCTGCAGCGAAGACGTTGTGTAGAACGTGTGAGTTATTGGAAAAGATCAAAGTGAAGAAAAAATAATTTTATTTTAATAATAGTTGTGGAGCTAATTCTTGCTGTAATCTTTTGATAAACGTTGGATCCATATCGCGTATTACTTCTGGATTGTGCAGTTCACGATATTGGGGCGCCATTAACAAAGACATTTGGCTCATATAATGATTAAGAAATAGTGTAGTGGCTTCGTTAACTATTCCTTTTAGTCCTCTGTATTCTTCTTGATGAGCTAGGAGTTCAGAAACTGCTATAAAAAGGAGATCATTGAATTCTTTTTTTCCATTCATAAATTCTTCTTGCTTATATCCTGTAATTCCCCTGTAAAAATGATCTCCATGCATTTTTTCATGATTTTGTATGACATTCTGCATGAGCAAACCTAAGTCATGCCACGCTGGCTTAGCACGTTGATAAGTTATATCAAAACATTCTGTTGTTAAAATAGTTGTGCTCTTTGTTCCTATTCTCAAAGGATCTCGCTCATGTGGAACAGTAATAGCAAATGCGCCCAATGGAATTACATATCCTTCTTCTTTGAGTTTTGCAAGCAATCCTTGCGGCATGTATTGTATATCTACATAGTCTGGCTTGTTGGGGAGTAAACTTTCTGCATATGCTTGTCTTTTGGATGGATCAAATAATGCTTCTTCATAGGTTGGAGCTCTGACAAGTTCATGAATTCCATATGTTGCAGCAAATATTCTGCTAACCCAGCTACTCCCAAGAATACTCGACGAGAAACTTGGCTTCCTTTTTCTGTTTGTTCTCTCGAAGTTTCAGATTGTGATTTTTGTTGCCGTCTTCTTTGTTGTTTATTGGACATAAGAGCTATTTGTCTTTTTACTGTATTTAAAGTTTGTTATCAATTGTCACTTCAAAGTAACTACATAACCATAAGGTTTATATAGGTCTTTTCCTCTTTATTGTTAGGTTTACCATGACTTTTGAAACTACACCTTTAGAATATACAACAGAGATGGAATACCGTTTAAGTCATTTAGCATCCTTTATGCCTAATGAAGACCCGCGTCTCTATGCTCTTGGAAAGACGTTAGCTTTGCAATTAGCATTTTCTGGACATAGAACTTCTGGTGCTTCTTTTGCTGCTTTAGTAATGACAACTTTTGATAGAAACTATGGTGATCAATTTAGATCCCCCACTGGAAAAGAATCTTCTCGAAAAGCTCAATATCAATTTTTAAATAGTTTCATGCCTAGATTTCTTCAAACAGTTTTTTCAAAAGATTCCAAAGATTTTGCAGAACGAGCTCTGAAGTGGTATCGTGAAGTCACTACAGATTAACTTTTTATCATTTATTCTTCTTTATCTTCATCATCTAAAAGTTCAGCTTCTGGCTCTTCATATTGTCCTTCTGTCAACAAGTCTTCAATCCTCTCTTCTTGCGCTGGAACACGATCATCAGTAGATCTGCTTCCATAGTCTCCTGTTGGTGTTGCAGTTATAAAAGTGAGACTATTTACTAGACTAACTCCTGGAACAGTAAGATCTACAAGTGCATCTATAGTTTCCCAATTTTTTTCTTCTGGAACTGTATTTCTCGCAACATATCGAACTATACCTTCAAGAAGAATCATCCTTAATCTATCATCTGCACCCTCGCGCGCTAAACGCGTATCAATATTCCATAATCTTGTGTAAGCATCTGAACGTTTACAGGTTTCACTTAATTGTCTTAAATATTTCTTATCTGTGCTCATAAATACTAATCTCATTTTGAACCTATTTAAAGGTATCTATATATTATTTACTCATAAGTAGTTACAAATAGGAAGCTTTATATAGCAGTTTTACCTCTGTATGCTGGAGGATTTCATTACTATGACTACTAACCCTCATCAACCCATATCTATGGCTTCTATTAGACAACGCTTACGAACTTTTGCAACAGATGCACCACAACATGCACCTTTAGTCTACAGCTTAGCAACAGCATTAGCTGACAAGCTCCCTAGAGAACGCTGCTCACCTCATGAATTTGTCGCTCGCGCTACTACTGTAGGCCCTCAAGTCTATAAATATTTTGGAGCTCAAGCCAGAGTTACTCTTTTAGCTCAACATGTTCCTACTCTTGCACGAGCAGTGTGCCCTGCTGATTTTGCAGCTACTGTTACCAGCATGTATGAGCGCCTTTGAGGTTTACTGATGAATCCTAGCAGACGTCGTTTTTTGTTCAAAACTGCAGCTACTTTAGCAGGAGCTGGAACAGGTTATGTCGCTGGTAAATTTATTTTTGGCCTTGGCGGCGGTCTAGATGCGGCAGTCAATGCTTTCTATAATGTTTCTCATGATGCTCTAACTGAAATTACTGGTGCAGCAGAACAACAATTACAAACCTCTGCCCATGAAGTCAAAAGTTATCTTACTTCTGTTGAACGT
>JAUXTV010000067.1 GCA_030679025.1 Candidatus Woesearchaeota archaeon | reverse complement strand
GGCAGTTTTTCACAACCCTCCTCTCGTGAGGCTTATCTAGAAACACTTTGTCGCCGACTGCAAGATCGTATGCAAACACCTCTAGCAATTATTACTTGCGGATCTGAAGGTATTGTAGGCATTGATCAAAAAGGACAATATCATCATGCGTACACTCCAGAAGTAAAGACGCTCTTTGATGTAGTTGGAGCAGGAGATGCAGTTCTTGCAACATTGGCATTATACTTTGGACACCATTATGGAAAAAGTTCTTTTGATTTTGGTCAAGCATTGCAGTTAGCAAATCTAGCAGGATATGTCAAAGTTGGAAAAACTGGAACAAGCACTGTCACTCTTGAAGAAGTTCTTTCAGCTCACGCATCGATTAATTCAGCGAAAGCTATTTAAGCATTCTTTAGTCTTATCTTTGACATGCATAAGAGAGGATTATTTACTGTTGTTGTTCTGTTGCTAGCAGCTTCTTTTTTAGCTTCTTTTCTTGACCCTAGTATAACTGGTGATGTAGTTCGCAGTTCACGCACTAAATCTTATATTCCTAATCAGCAACCAGTTTCTGTTGTTTCTTCTCCTTCACAAGAAAAAGTACTTTCTTCACTGCAAAGTCTAGTGCTGCAACAGTTTCCTGCTCTTACTCCTACCAATACTTTTTCTGGCCAAAAAAGCAAAAGCACCAGCAGTTTTTTTTCTGGACTTATCTGCCCCTGGGAAAGCAGAACTTGTGAAGCCTTGGGATTTGTCAAAAAAGAAAACTACCCCATGACTCAAAACGGATTAACTACATGTGTACAACAAGCTTTAACTGCATGTCAACAAGCTTCCAAAAATGCTGCTATAGCAAAAGTTAAACTGTGCTCTCAAAATGCACAGGCAAGCTGCACCAACAAAAATATACGAGCTGCAGATCGTATTCCTGAGAAATTTTGTTTCTTTAAACAGGCTTCAGATGTTACTGTGAACCCTTGTTTTTTAAATTCTATTCATGTCGAAGGCAGTGGCCAACATTGTTTTGCTTTATTTACAGATCAGGGAACTCTTCAACAGTCTCTTCGTTGCCAACCCTCTACTAAAACTGCAGCCTTGCAAGTATCTTGCAGCGCTACCTATAAAGTCTTTTCTACACATTCTTGCAAAGTAGATTCTGTAATTAAATCCGCTTCTAGGACTTTAACTTATTAACTTCCTAGTGAAAGAGAAACTTATTTAAACACCATCATCCGCACAAACCTATGCCAGGAAAAAAGAGTGGAAAAAAGTCTTCTGGAAAGAAAAAGAGACCTAATGTCTGTGAAGTTTGTTAATCGCGAGGCACTATGCACTTAGCACGTCGACTTCATTGGCTTAGAAAAGTAGCTCTTCTAGGTAGTCTTCTTGCTCTTTTTTTAACTTATGCTTATGTTACTGGGAAAGGTTCTTTATGTACTTTAGGTGACTATTTTGTTTGTACCTTATCTGAAACTTCTTACGCTACTGTTGATGGAATCTATCAATTCTTCAGCTTAACTTTAGGCAATACTCTTCCTAGCACTTCTGTAGGCATTCCCAATAGTTTTATATTTCTTTTAGGTTTTCTAGTATTATTTTTCTTAAGTTATAGATTAACTCCTTCTGCATTATCTGGATTAAAGGTAACTTTTTATATTTTAGCGGCTTATAGTGTTTTCTTAACGTATGCAGAGACTTATGTGTTGTATACTCTATCTCTCTTGGGGATTGTGATGAGTGTACTTGTGTTTGTGAGCTTATGGTTATTGGTTGGACTGCATACTGATAGTTCTTCTGGTAAACGACTTTCAAAAAAATCGAAACACTCTAAAAGTTAATTAGTTTCTAATAATCCAGAAAATTTTAAGAGAATAGCCAACTATTTATTAAGAGGGATAATTGGTTTACTTGGTGATACTTTGTAGTTTGAGGTCTGTCCACTATGTCATTTCTTGATTTGCTTAACATAAGATTAAGAAAGATATTCTTTTTGTTGTGTGATGCAAATATAAAATGTTGTTTTAGAATCGCTTATACTTTTACATCTATTGACAAATTGAAAATCTTCTTGTGTTGTATATAGAGTATAAGGCATAATAGCAATTCTTGCATCTTTCTTGTGCAGATAATTTCCATATTGATCTATACTTCCTTTTATTTGCGGATAACTCATTTCTACATACTCTTTATATTTTGGAATTAGACCACTGTAGATATAATTATCAGGCATCTGATCAAATGGACCATCATACCAATTGTTTTGTTGTGTATTTTCTTTTTTTACACCTATGAGTATTTTTCTGTTGAGTTCTTGGTCATTATAGAAAACGAATTGTGTTCGTCGACCCAGAACAAGTATAGATCTTATTTTATCAAAGGTTTCTGATACATTCTTATCCTCATTTAATATGAAATATAGATGTGGTTGTTTTGTATTATATACTAGGAAAAATTGCAATCCTGATTCATCAAATACTGGACCAACAAACACTTCTTCTTTCAAAAGCTGCGCTTGTGTTGGAGAGTGCATATCCGCATCATTGAGATGGAAGATAATTTTCTTTCCTTCAAATATTACATAATACGTAAAATTATTTATTTTTTCAACACTGACTCCATCTTGCTCTGAGTAAATGCCTATTCCCATGAAGCGTTGTGTATTTTCGAAAATCTCATTGTTCTCTATTACTTCTACATAACCAAACCTTAAGATACCTTCATCACGATCAACTGCAGCTAACCACAGAGCACCTCGAAACTCCTTTCCTTGTGCAAGAAATGTAAAATAATAGTAATTCTCTGTTGGATAGACTGTTACTTCTTTGTCTAATTGCGAGAAGATATACCGAAAGACGTCTTGAGCATTACTGACATTTAATGAATTATTGAGTTCTTTAATGAAAATTTCATTGGTAGAAAAGGCACTTTTTTCTTGAGAAGAGAAGCAACCACTAAGAACAAATAGGAATAATATGAATAAAAGAAAAGGTGTTTTCATCTAGTTTTTAGAGTTCTTCTTCTTTTTAAAGAATGCTGCTCTAACCCTTAAGTAACACAAGAAACTATTTAAACGAGAAGTCTTCTTTTTTCTTATGGTTAAAGGGGGATTGAATAGTCGTAAAGGTATTTTCTACTTATTGTTCTCTTTTTCTATTCTCTCTTCATCGTTGGTTTTTGCACTCGATGATTGGCAAACCTTTCAGAAAGATCCTGCTGGCACCGCAACACAAACTGGCTCTGGTAGTTACAACAACGATACAACACATATTGTCAAAACGATCTATGGCAATAATTACCAGCCATTAGTCGCAGATATTGATAATGACAATGAAATGGAGATTGTTATTTTCTCCAGAAGCATGCTACAGATATATGACAAGTATCTTAATATTACTCATGAGTTTGCTGTTGGCACTCTCCTTTCTCAACCTTCTCTAGCAAATTATGATGGAGATAGCTACTTAGATATTATTGCTTTAGTCTCTACAAATAATGTGAACTATTACAAAGCATTTGAATATAATGGCGGCAGTTTACAAGAGTTGCAATCAATCACTATAGGAAGTAATGTAGGTAATTTGAAATGTATTGATTTCAATGGTAACAGCAACGTTGAATGTATCTACAAAGATGCTGATGGTATGGTGCATGGCTATGAATATGGATCGTCATCTGATACACTCAATATTAATGTCTCTGGAGGAACAGGCTCTGACACGAGAGGATTTAACCCACCGTTAAAAGATTTTGATACTGATACTAATGTTGATGCAGTGTTTGTCCATAACAGTGCTATTACTGCAATTGATAAGAATGGTGTAAAGTGGCAAATAAGTGGTACACCTTATACAGATTATTTGCTATCGACCAGTGTTGTTTATACGAATCCAGGTAGTGGCAATTCCAGTATTATTATAGCCTTCCAAAATTCAAACGCAGCATCTTGTAGCGTTCCCTCATCAAGCTGCACAAGCCATATCAACTCATACCTTGCTAATGGGACCTTATCGTGGAGCCAAGGACATTATTGGG
>JAUXTV010000062.1 GCA_030679025.1 Candidatus Woesearchaeota archaeon | reverse complement strand
TTCAGAAACACTTTTGGCTTTGGTAAACTGTTGTGAAAAATAGAACGCAAAAGCTATCACTGCAATTATCACTATCCCAATTAGTACAAACGGGGTTATCTGCCCTCTTTTCACTATAATACCTAACTATCCCTGCCTTTTAATTATTTTGTTTCAAAACACATGGTTTATTAATTAGTTAATTATATGTAGAGTAATGGATTTCAAGATTTTCATTAAAATTTTAGCGAGGCTATCAGGCTCGTTGCTATTATCAACAGGAATATTCTTGATTATATTTGCATTTATTTCAAGCAATGTTGTGAACAATATTGACAAGATTGATGATACTGCAAAAGAAGTTTCTGTTCCTTTCTTAACTGAAAACAGGGCAGAGATAAGGACAGAACTTGCCAAATCTTATGCCAACGAGCCTTTAATAACAAAAGAACAGGCTTTGGTTGTGTGCAGTAATCCAGAACAAATCTCTGATGAGTTTAAACTATTATTAAATCCTGATTTCTGTTCTAAATTAAATTCAATGACAGAAGAAGAAGTAAGAACTTATTTCATGAATTATTTAATTGATGCGAGCGTTGATAAATTAGTTGAATTTACATATTCTGAACAATCATTAAAACCTATTAAGGATACAATAAATGCTTACGGCGCACAGGAAGTTAAATCTTCAGGTCTGATTATTGGATTATTCCTTTATCTTATCGGGGTATTTTTATTTTCGTTCGGGTCTAATTTTCACCTTATTTACGGGTTGTACGGGGTATCAATAAGAACTACAATGATGCTCGCCTCAAGTGCATTTGTATTTTTAATTATAAGATTTGTTCCTGCTGAAAATTTCCTTGCTTTGATTGAATGGATGAGGAATGTTGCTTCTGTTAATATACAAGAAGTGCCCAGTGTTTTGCTTAAGTTCATTGTCACTATCGCATTGGCTTGGATTAGATTATCCATTACTCCTGTTCTTATAGGCATATTAGTCGTATTAGTTCCGTTTACAGGATTGTCAATATTCCTTTACACCAAGAAAAAGAAGCTTGAAGATGAGGTTAAAACGGAAGAATTAAACAAAAATACTTCCCCGGATAATTCTAAGAAAGTTGAAAAGAAAGAAACTAAAAAGTAATTTTAAATCCTGCCAATAAAGTTTTTTCGTCCATGTATTGATAGGATAATATTGAACCGGTTTCCATTGACCCTAATCTTAATGGATAAAGCAAAGGCTGGTTACTGTCTGAAGGCAGCAGCATTCTCATTGCATTGATGTTGTTTTTGGAGGTTTCTTTCAGATATTCCCTTAATAATTTAGGCTGGAATCTTGAAAGCGCAAGCCATGCATAGTTATTTGAGATTGTTTCTAATGTAGAATTTGCTAAACTTTCCCTTTCTAATGATTTACTATTTATATTATGGAAT
>JAUXTV010000058.1 GCA_030679025.1 Candidatus Woesearchaeota archaeon | reverse complement strand
CTTCCATGTATCTGGCAAAATATCAAATAAAACTATTTGCTCTTTTTTTTCCGGTAATTTTAATGGCGCAATTAATTTATCTCCTACTTTAAATTCCTGTGCTGGCTTCCAAGTTACGTTACTTCCACTTAACAACTTATGTTCTGGTGTTAAAGTTAATGAAAATCCTGATCTAAAATGCAGGGTCACTAGCTTGTCTTTATATTTTTTTCTTCTAATTTTTGTCGCTGTTCCATTTTTCATTTGAAAGGTATTTATATCAAAGGTAGGTATCTTAAGATTTAGATCATGATATTCTATTTCTTCGCCAGCCTGCATTCCAAACTGTTTCTTCTTTTCTTCAAAGAGTTCTTTTATCTTGATAACTTTATTATCTCCAACGATTTCTGTATCTGGATGAAGACATAAAACACCCCCACTAGCTAATACAATAGCTCCGGCTTCTAACGCCCAACCTCGCATAAATTCGTCTTTCACTACAGAAGCAGTAATACCCGCAGCAGAAGCACCACGACCTGCAACATATCTAGCACGAGGAGCCATTTTTGAAATATAAGTAAGCAATGTAGATTTAGCTGCACCAGGATCACCTACTAAGAGAATATGCATATCACCTCTAACTGCAGTGCCGTCTGATCGTTCTTTGCGAACTCCCCCCATTAATTGTAAAACTAAAGCACCTTTAATTTCTTCATGACCATAGACAGATGGAGCAATAGAGCTTACTAATTTTTGATACACGTTAGGATCATTGGCTAACTCTTTAATTCTTTGTTCATCTTCTGTAGTAATACTTATATCATCATAACTTTGTTCAACAGAATCGATAGAATTTGTTTCTAAAGCAAGATCATACCGAGTTAATTGTCCTCCAGATTTAGCAGTTAGGGGAACTTCTTTGAGAATACCTACAACACGCACTTTAGAACCTGGAGTTGTTTTTTTCTCCATTTTAGGTTCAACCAGATCTTCACGAACAAAAACAGACAAACGTTTTGGTTGTTCTCCGCCTTGCATGGATTCTGGTGATTCTTCAATAACTAAACGTTGCGCATCTACTAATATTTTTTCAGCAACCCGAAAACGACCACGTGCACCACAGGAGCATCGCTGAGGTTCTTTAAACTTACTTTCTAATTGCGGCACTGTAATAAGGTTACCACAGGAACGACATTCAAATTTTGCAGAAATAACTTGCGGACGAACGTCTGATGCCTGACGAATAATACCATCAATCATAATCAGATTATCTAAGTGTGTACTTCTGATATCACGCACTTTTATTTTTTGGGATTCTGGTAAATTGATAAAACGAACACGAAATTCTTCTTTAGGAAGATCAAATTGTTGCAAAGCAACTTCTGCTGCCTTGATAGTCTCTTCTGGCTCAGTTATGAGCTGTTCTGCTAGTTCAGGATCATATTTTGCTAATTCTGGGAATTCCACTTGAATAGAGCGCTTGCCACTGCTCACTAGTTCATGGATTTTTTTCAGATATGCGGCTTCTAAAAATTCCTGAAACCTTTGAATTTGCTCTCTAGCATCGACCAATTTTTCAACCCCCGCTTCCGGAAATGGTGAGGAAGTATAAAAAGGTTCCTAGGGTGTTTGAGAAGTTTACTTTTTATTGACTTTCAATAAAGTAGTAATCAATAAGTCTACAGATTCACGCAATTTTGCTTCAGAACGTGTTCCTGTACAAACGATTTTCCCATTACTGAACAATAAGAACGTTGCTCTTGTCCCAGGCAGCTTATACACTAGACCAGGAAATTGTTCTGGCTCATATTCAGTGTTTTCTAATTCCATGGCAAGCATATTCAAATTTAAGTCCATACCGATGGAGCCTGAAGCAACCATGTTTTGTACTGTTACTTTTGGGACAACTGTGATTTTGATCTTGATTTTTTCTATATTTTGGATGATTTTTTTAACAGCTTCTTTTACTTTAGCCATAGATTTTGCGCCTGTACAGACAATTTTTCCAGAACTAAAGATTAAGGCTGATGTTTTTGGTTCTTTAATACGCATTACTAAACCAGGAAACTGCTCAGGATTATACTCTGTATTTGGCAAAGCTTCAGCAAGCTTGATTAAAGGAATATCTTTTTCTAAAGAAGCAGATGCAACAATATTTTGGATTTTAATTTCTTTCTTTGGTCTTCTTGGCATATAAATCCCCCCATATAGCTCAAATGCCTATTTTTGGAAGGTTATCAGGGTTTATAAAGGTATTTATAAAGGGTTCAAGAAGACTTGCTGCTTTTGAAGTTTATAGCATAATAAATAATATTAGCACTGTCAGAACAGTCATTACACTATAGACTAAAAAAAGTTCTTTTTTTCTTGTTTGTTTTGTTTCCATTTTGAGTACCTTCCTAAACTAGAATAAAATGTGGAGGGAGTATGCATATGCATACCCCTACTCCATGGGTTTAGGTTGAGTTAAAATTACTAAGACGGTCCTTTATATATAACTTGAGAGGACTTTTATCTCTTTTTTTCTTACTATTTTAGTCCTTTCTCTAAAAAGATCATAAAATAAGGCCCAATTTACTAAAGAAGTTAATTTTCCTTGTCTAAAAACCAATTTGTCAGCTTAATCTTTTTTAATTTACCCATCGTTTCAATACTAATTATTTTTTTATTTTGCAGACTAATAAAGATACGAACCAAAGTAGTCTTAGGAATACCTGATTCATAGCGTATTTTTGCCTGTGTGGATGTGTGCTGATGGTTTAACAAAAACATAACTACTTTTTTTTCTTTTTCATTGAGTGTGTTTAGGATATCTTGTGTTCGCTTACTAATTTTTTCTTGGGATTGTTGTTCTTCTTGTTTCTTTTCTTGACTTGGAGGCATATGTTGTACAAATTTTTGACTTTTTTGCCAATACTTCCAGCCGAACCAACCTAGACCTGCTAAGAGAACAATGATAACTATGCTCCAGAAGATGGTCCATTGATTTCCTCCTTCAGAAATCACTGCGCGATTTAATCGAATTTCTAAAGTATGTGAAACTCCCTTCTCAACAGTTATTCTACCCGAACCAACAGCGTTATTAGCAGTAGCAGTAATAACACATTCACCGAGAGGAGCATAGTTTAGAGAAAATGAACCTACTCGATCAGTTTCTATAGGGAATCTTTCACCATATTCTCTACTACACTCTACTTTCAAGACTGCTTCGCTTACTAGATTATTTAAAGTGTCATACACAACTCCTTTTACAGAGCCTACTGGGAAAGCAATAACTTCTTGATCTCTAGGATTTTCTAAAAGAAGCTCTTGTTCTGCATAATAATCTTTACCAGGTGTTTGTAGATCATCAATTTGAAACTTGAGCAAATAGTCTCCTGGTTCAAGGCGCAAGGTAATGGGATTAGTTCGAATAAAAGAAGAAATAATTCTTTCTTCATTGGATTCTTTATCTAGAATAATTATATTTAACCAAACATTTTTAATTTCTTGGTTTCCTTCTGCTTGTCTGAGAGTTAACTTAATAGTTTGTTCTTCAGCTTGTACTACTATAGACATAGCTAGAAAAACTACAATGAACATTATTACTTGTTTTATATTTAACATTTTTTGAAAGCTATTTCCACTTCTTTTTCTTTAATCTGCTCTTTCTTGACTAGAGAGTATCCTACTATCTTTTCTCCTTTTTTCATCCATGTTAAAGTTTTCGCTCCAACCTTTTGCTTTAATTCTTCTTCGAATGCAGTAATGTTTTCTTCCATACTTATAACTAATTGGATGCGATCATCAATATTCATGCCTTGTGCTTTACGATATCCATTTACAATTCTAATGAGCTCACGGACCATTCCTTCTTTCATAAGTTCAGGAGTTATTTTAGTGTCTAATATAATTGCAAAAGTTTCTCCTTTCTTTTGGACTACCTCTTTAACATTTACTTCTTCAGCAATTAAAGGAAGATACTCTTTTTCTAAATTTGCACCTTTGATTTCTATTTTCGCAAGAATTTGACGGATGGGTATCTTTGCCTTCTCTCGAGCTTCTAATGCTTTGCTGACGATGTCACGAACTTGCTGCATTTCTTCATTTAACTTTTTACTCATTTTTTTGATATCTGCTACAGGCCAAGACTCTAGATGAATAGACTCTGGAAGTTTCTTGTTTTCTTTTCGCAAACATTGTTGTATATCTTCAGCGATAAATGGAGCTATAGGTGCCATGAGCTTAGCTAAAGTATGTAATATATATCCTAAAGTCTGGATAGCATTTTGTTTTTCTTTTTTATCATCGAATTTGAAACGATCTCTGCTTCTACGAATATACCAAGTTGATATCTCATCAATAAACTGCATGAGTGTGCTCGTAGCTGTTACTGTGTCATAGGATTCCATAGCCGAGGTAATTTCTGTAATGGTCGTATTTGTTTTACTGACTATCCATTTGTCTAGAATATTATTCGATGAAGAGTTATCTAAAACTCCATTTTCTTTACCATAGAGTTCATAGAAGGCTTTAATATTTTCTGTTAACATAATTATTTTTCTATAGACTTCTTTCAGAGTTTCTTCATTGAAATTGATGTCTTCTGCTTTCATTAAAGGCGAGAGCATTAAGTAACAACGAAGTGCGTCTGCACCATATTTATCAAAAATAATACTAGGATCAGGATAGTTTCCTTTGGATTTAGACATTTTTGAACCATCTGAAGCTAGGATAGTTCCTGTAACCATTACATGCTTAAAGGACGGCTTATCAAAGAGAAGAACCCCTAACACGTGCATGTAATAAAACCACGTTCTTGTTTGTGCAATATACTCAGAAATAAAGTCTGCTGGAAAATTTTCTTTAAACCATTCTTTATTTTCAAAAGGATAGTGCTTTGCTGCATAAGGCATACTACCAGATTCAAACCAACAATCCATCACCTCAGGAATACGATTCATAGTTCCTTTACATTTCATACATTTCAAATGTATTTTGTCAACGACATGTTTGTGAAGATCAAGCTCCTTCGGAACTTTTTCTAGAGCTTTTTCTGCAAGCTCTTTGACACTACCTATAACGACTAGCTCTGGACATTTGGTGCATTTCCATACAGGAATAGCTGTTGCCCAGAAACGGTTTCTTGATATACACCAGTCTGGAGCGTTCTCTAGAATATATTTGAAACGTCCTTCTTTAATATGCTCTGGGTGCCAGTTAATATCTTTATTTTTTTTCAAAATCTTTTCTTTTACTTTTTGAATATCTACAAACCAGGCGTCTAATGCATTATAGAATAGGGGAGTTTCACAGCGGTAACAGAAAGGATAGGGGTGCATGTATGACTCTGATTTATATAATAAATTTCTTTTTTCCAAATCTTGCAAGACTTTTTCATCTGCTTTTTTGAACCAAAGACCTTGCCATTCCTTTGGACCTTGATGCAATTTACCTTGTGTATTCACATGTTGAACAATGGGAAGATCATATTTTTTGATCATACGATAGTCAAATTCTCCATAGAGAGCCATATGGACTATACCTGTACCTTCAGCAGCTGTTACCTCATTACCACCATCGACAATGTGATGTCCTTTTTTGTCTGAAGGAATAACATAGAGCGGCTCATACTCTTTCTTGATGAGTTTATCTCCTTTGATTTGTTCAACTATTTCATATTTTTCTTTTATTTCTTGTAGGCGATCTTTTGCAAGAATATACTGTTCTTTACTTTGTTTAATTTTTACATATTGTAATATGGGATTAATAGCTAACGCAACGTTTCCGATTAGGGTCCATGGCGTTGTCGTCCAAGCAAGGAAATAAGTATCTTTTTCATTTTTTATTTTAAATTTAGCAATTGCAGTTTTTTCAGTGATGTCTTTATAACTATTATCCATAGCTATTTCTGAGGTTGCTAAAGGGGTTTCACATCTAGGACAATATAATAATACTTTTTTTCCTTCATAGATAAGTTTGTCTTCATAGAGTTTTTTAAATAAGTACCAGATAGTTTCCATATACTCAGGATCCATTGTCTTGTAAGCATTATCAAATTCAATCCACTTTCCCATTCTTGTAATTGTTTTTTTCCACTCTTTGGCGAATGATAGCACTTTAGAACGACAGAACTCGTTGAATTTTTCTACGCCCATCTCTTCAATTTGCTTTTTTTCTTTGATGCCTAATTCTTTTTCCGCGATATTTTCAATAGGCAAACCATGACAGTCCCATCCCCAACGTCGTTCAACTCTGAAGCCTTTCATAGTCCAGAATCTTGGGAAGACATCTTTACTCGTTAAACCTAGAATATGACCGTAATGGGGAGTTCCTGTTGCAAAGGGAGGACCATCATAGAATACATATTGTTTATTTTTTGGCCGTTGCTCTACAGATTTCTCAAATATCTTATT
>JAUXTV010000039.1 GCA_030679025.1 Candidatus Woesearchaeota archaeon | reverse complement strand
ATCCCTATTTTTTAACGCTACTGCATATAAAAGTTTCTTTTTACTAAGAAAGATACATAAATTGAGGCCTCTGCTCTGCTGCTATTTGATCAAGTTCTTGTCTTCCTCTATATTGTTCATATCGACTTGTAATCTCGGGTGTTAGAGTTCCTCTTCGTTCATGCGCAGCATGTATGACTCTAGGAGAATAGAATCTAGCACAAATTTCATTTTCAAACAAGCGTCCTTTTCTTGTAAATTGAATTCTTCCCTCTCTAACTTCTAGAAGCCCTGCATCTATTAATTCTGATGACTGATGAAGTATTGCATTATTATAGGCTCCACATTCCCTCATCCATGTTAAAGCTTTATGAACTTCTTCGTGAGAAACTCCTTTTTTTAGTCCTAGGGCAAACTTTCCTGCTAATAACTCATCCCGCGTTAAAGGAAATCCATAGGTAATGGCATGACCTTTTTCTCTAACTTGTTTCATGTATTTTTCTATTGCCTTTTGAGAATCTGCTCTTACGTTAGATCCTATTTCTCGTGTATTTTGGAAGAAACCAGGTTGAACATGAGAATACGCTGAAACACCCATCCCTAATAAATCAGTAGTTACAGATCCTCTTGTTTTTCTAAATTGATCCTCATAGGATTCTGCTAACGCAAAACGATCTCCTTCTAGCACTACATATCCTATAGACTCCATGAAATTCCAGATCGTTAGTCGTGTGTGTAGACTTTCTTCTTCAGTAACCAGCTTTACTCTACCTTCTTTTTGTCTAGCATATGTTGTTTCTGGTCTTAATCTTAGATTATACCACGTTACATGCTGTGGTTTTAATTGGGCAACCCTTAGCAGATCATGCTGTAATCTCTCGAGATACTCTCTTGATTTTATAGGTAAATCTTGAATCATATCCATATTCACATTCGGAATATCTGAATTAAGCAAAGTTCTCACAGCTCTTTCTTCGTCTTCTGATGTATGTCCTGGGAAAGTTCGAGCCATGTCTTTTAAACTTTCAAAGTCAAAAGATTGAATACCAATACTCATTCTGGTTACACTCAGCTTTCTTAACATTTGCAATTTCTCTTTTGCTTCTTTTTGTAAGGTTGCACGAGGAGAAGTTTCTACACAAATTTCTGGCAGATCTATAAATGGCAAGGTTCTTTTAGTAAAGGAGAGAATATCTTCTAAATCCTCTTCGGGAATAGCGAAAGGAGTTCCTCCACCAACATAGAGTGATCGTACTTGTGCTCCTTGCTCATTAAGTTTTTTTGCCCAAGTTGTTATTTCAGTCTTTAGTGCATCTATATAACCAGGAATTTTTTCTCCATCTTTTCCTCTTACCCCTATGGTTGTATATGGACACATTTTGCAAGGATATTCACAGAAAGGAATATGCATATAGGCATCTACTCTATTTTGGAACTGTATCTCTGAAAAAAGAAGATCGCTATTTATTTCTCTTAATGCATCTAATGGTGGATAAGTAACGACCGTGTGACTTCCTAGCAGATCGGTATGTGTTTTTGTAATACCAAGTCTATGTATCTCTTCTAAACAGATGCCTTCTAGCTCTATTTTTGCTAGTCTTGAAGCTTCTTGAACTAATTTTACAGTGTCGACTATCATATAGGGCTTATTTAACATATTATATAAAATTACCTAGCTATTTTCTTGATAAATACGCAAAATATATAAATAAGATACGTATTCTATAAACTATGAGAAAACCAGCAGAAGTTCGAGCACTGGAACATAAACCAGAGATAGTCTTAGATAAAAAAGATCGAGAGATCATTAATATTTTAACTATTAATAGCAGAACTCCACTCTCTCAAATAGCTAAGTTTCTCAAGACAAGCACCGAAGTTGTTACTTATAGATACAACAATCTTAGAAGACAGAATATTATCACAGACGTATTTACTGTTCTTGATCCTAAAGTTTTAGGCATTCATAGATATGCAATCTACCTTCAGTTCCATGCGCTATCTCAAGAAAAGATGCAACAGATTATTCATGATCTTCTGCAACATCTTGCTATCAATTGGGTTATTGAAACTGGTGGTAAATGGGAATTAATTCTTATGTTTTCTACTTTATATGAAGACAAGTATGATACTCTTCTCGAAAGCATTATTACACCTCTTAAAGAATTTATCAATGATTATATGGTGGCTATTGTCAAAAACTTTGTTCATACTAGTCAAAGGTATATTCGTGATTTGAAAAGAAAAGAAGGCTATACTAGAAGTATTCGATTCCCTTATGATAAAGAGCTTACCAGCAAGAAACAAGAGCACTATCAAATCGATGAGAAAGATGTTCTACTCTTAAAAGAGCTTCATGAGGACTCACGCATATCTTTAACAGACTTAGGTAAGAAGCTTAATATTTCCTATGACACTGTGGATTATAGAATCAAGAAAATGATTGGTGCTGGCATTATCAAGGGATTTATTCTTCGCTTAAATTATCACTTGTTGAATTTTCAATATACCTCTATTCTCATAAAATTACGCACAGTCTCCCAGAAAAGGAAACAGGAGTTTTTACAATTTCTCTATGCTGATGAACGATTCTATGCGCTTATGGATCAGATAGGTATTTGGGATCTGTCATTAATGATGTTTTTTGTTAATGCCAAGGATTTACGTGATTTCTTGATGCTGATTAAGGAGAAATTCAACGATGTGCTGCATTCCTATGAATCTGTCATTCACTTTGACCAATATTATTATACTCATCTGTGTGACGGTGTTGTAGAAGAACTTCTTATGAAAATAAGAACAAGTAA
>JAUXTV010000037.1 GCA_030679025.1 Candidatus Woesearchaeota archaeon | reverse complement strand
CCATGGTATTGTTTTGCTCCTTCTTTTTGCTTCATTTTTATAATAGTGATTGGCGCGTTTAACATGTAGGTGACAATTACATCAACACATAATCCTACTGCTAAGATAATAAAGATTTCCTGCAAGACTACTGATGTTGTTGTGAGATATCCTGCGAATACTGCCGCAATAGCTGTGACTGTCATAGTAAGACCTGTGACAATTGCGCTTAATACTCTATCCATTAAATCTCCTTGTTTTTGCTTCATGGCACGAGATGCTAATAACATATCAGAATCAACACTATATCCAATTAATAATAAGAATGCTGCAAGTCCTGCAGTAGAAATTTTAACTCCTAAGAGATCAATAATAGCTAAGGTAACCATAATATCAATGATAATAGAAGCAACAGTTGCGATAGCAGGAACGAATGAACGGAATGCAATGAAGACTACAATAGCAATTAATACAAATGAGATGAGCAACGCACGAATCATCTGCTGATAGAAGGATGCTCCCAGAGCTGAACCGACTACTTCAATGGATAAATTATCATCGTTTAAAGTGAACCCTAATTCTTTTTCTACTACTTGTCTAAATGCTTGTTCATCTGTTTGAGCAATTTCTATTAAAATACCTGTCTGCTGCTCTGTACCAAATTCTGTTAAGAGACGAACATCTGCATCCTCAAATTGCTGCTCTAATTTTTCTTGGAGCTGCACAATATCTACAGGTTTGTCTGTGATTACAGTAGCAGAGATGCCTCCCTTGAGAGAAACATCTTTGTCCATAATGTCTCCATGAGTATTGTAAAAAGAAATTAAAGTGATTAAAGCAAATACGATTAATATTGCAGGTGCTATAAAGAACTTTTTATGATGTTTTTCATAGAGGTGCTTGATACGTTGCATGATCGCTTTTCGTTTTTGAGGCTTTAAAAACTTTAGGCTTTTCTTGGATTTTGTCAAGAGTAACATTTATATAGGTTTTAGCTCTCTTTTTTATTCAAAGAGGTGTTGTATGCGCTATACGAAGAATAAGAAGATTTCTCATTTGTCAGACCAATCCTGGGGACTTCTCTTCGGAGTTGTAGTCTCTATTACTGTCATCTCTTTATTAGTCTTAATTTTAATGGGCATGGGCATCACTGGCTTTGTTGTTATTAACCCTGTAGCTCCTACTTCAGTTAATCTTACTCTTACTGATTATTCTTATCCTACACAGAGTACTGTTCTTGGAACTTTTTCTGCACAATTTGATGGACCTGTAGACCAACAAACTGACTACTATGCAACTCTTAACAATGAACGCTATTCTTTACGTCTGACTCAAGCGCTTACTAACCAAAATATTTCTTACTTAATTTCTTCTACAGCACCAGAAGTAGAGAGCACTGCCTCATCAACTACACTTTTGTTTCCAGGAAGAAGTACTCAACACTTTACTCTACGATTGCCAAGATCTGTCACTATTCAAAACTTGAACTTAAATATTCACGGCCTTGAGGAACAGGGATCTTATCCTTCTTTCTTGAAAATGGATGCTAATCGCGATGGACAATTTGAATGGGAATATCTAGGAGTGTTTGCAGACTTTAATGAGACTTTCACTTTGCCTGTTGGATTACAAGAACAGCAAGAAAATAGCGCAGATATTACTGAACAACCAGCATACTATTGCGAACTTATGGACTTGCCTCGAGGCAAAGATTTTTTAGTTTCTGCAAAGTATCTTCCTTTACAATCTTCATCTGCAGCTGATTTAGAAATTGCTCTTTTCTCTGTTAGCGGCAGTGGATCTACTCTTACAGGCGTTGGAGGTACTGATGTTTGTGACTTAGAAGAATTTACAGCATCTACTGCAGAATATCGCGACTGCCATTTGACTTTAGATTATCCAGTGCAAGGCAATCATCTTGTCTGCGTCCATAATGCAGGCTTAAATCTTCCCGCAGCTACTTACTATGAGTTATCACGCGATGGAGATCAAAATTCTGGTTATCGTTGTGGAGCTATAAGCAATGGACGTGTCACTTGTTCTACACAACAAGGAGACTTCTTTATCAAACTCCAAAATGGTATTTATGACGGAGAACTTTCTCGTCAAGTTTCACTTTTAGAAGGCGGACCAGAAACTTTATTACGACAGAAGTTAAATGAACAATTACGCACGTGCACTGCTTATGGTAATTTTTGTTATCTCACTTTAGACTACATGAGTGATACACAACGCGCTATCTATTTGGACAACTTAGATA
>JAUXTV010000026.1 GCA_030679025.1 Candidatus Woesearchaeota archaeon | reverse complement strand
AACAATAACATTTATATGGTAGAACGGAAAAGAAAAATCATGGTGAGCAAAAGAAAATCATTGCCTAAAGATCGTTTCTTTCAGCACATAGGAAGAGAAACTGCTTTGACTTTTGATGATGTTCGTCTAAGAACAGGCTATTCAGAAGTTATGCCTGATGATGTTGATACTTCTACTTTGTTTTCAAGACATATTCCTCTGAAAATACCTTTAGTAAGCGCCGCTATGGATACAGTCACAGAATATAAAATGGCTATAGCTCTGGCTAAATTAGGTGGTCTTGGTATTATTCACAGAAATTTAACTCCTGTTGAACAGGCAAAGCAAGTTGCTCGAGTAAAATTTCATCTTAATGGAAAAATTAGAGATCCTATTTGTGTCTATGAGACTATGACTCTGCAAGAGATTTCGGAGCTAAGGAAGGAAAAAGGATATACCTTTCACACGTTTCCTGTAGTTGATAAGCAAAGAAAACTTTTGGGAGTCCTTACTGAAAATGATTTTGATTTTTGTGATGATCCCTCGCAGCTGGTTAGAACAATCATGAGCACAAGATTAGTCACAAGCAATTCCAGGACAACAATAGAGGAAGCATATGAGCAGATGATGAGAAAAAAGAAAAAGCTCCTGCCTTTAGTGGATAAGCAAGGACGTCTCACAGGATTATATGTGTTTAGTGATGTGCGCAGGATTGTTAGATCAAGTAATGCTCTCTATAATGTTGATGAGAATGGACAGCTAAGAGTTGGCGCAGCTATTGGTGTCAATGATTCTGCAAGAGTTGAAAAATTGTTGGATAAAAAAGTAGATGTGGTGGTGATTGATACTGCACATGCAGATACGAAGTCTGTGTTGCAAACGCTTAAGCAGCTCAAAAAAAGTTTTCCATCATTGGATGTTGTTGCAGGTAATATTTCTGAACCAGAGTCAGCAAAAAGATTATTGGATGCTGGCGCTGATGGTATTAAAGTCGGTCAGGGTGGCGGTTCAATCTGTACAACAAGGATAGTTACAGGTATTGGCAGTCCACAAGTCAGTGCAGTCTATTGGTGTGCAAAAGTTGCTGAGAGATATAATGTGCCTTTGTGTGCTGATGGTGGTCTAAGATTTTCTGGAGACATTACTATTGCTCTTGCAGCAGGAGCTCATTCTGTTATGCTAGGTAGTATGTTGGCTGGGACAGATGAAACGCCAGGCGATGTGGTATATCTCGATGGAAAGCAATGGAAAATTTATAGAGGTATGGGATCCATTGCTGCGATGCAGGAGCATGCTGGTTCAAGAGAGAGATATAACACGGGAAAATTAGGACTAGTGCCTGAGGGTATAGAAGGGTTAACTACCTATAAAGGTCCCTTAGAAACTGTTGTTATGATGCATATGGGTGGATTGCGAAAAGGTATGGGGTCTGTCGGAGCTGCAGATATAAAGAAGTTGCGTACTCAAGTGAATTTTTTATATTGTACTAGTGCAGGTATAAATGAATCGCATCCGCATGATGTTCGCATAGCAAGGGAAGCACCGAATTATACAGGAAGAGGTAAGTGAAATGACTTTAGAAACTCTAGTCGAAGGCAAAAAAACTATTGCACTTCCTTGTGCTCAATGGGGAGATACTGGTAAAGGAAAGTTTGTAGATTTTTTTGCAGAAGAATGGGCTGATATAGTTATTCGCGGCACTGGCGGTGCTAATGCAGGGCATACAATTAGATTTGGAGATAAAGAAATAGTGTTACACTTAATTCCTTCTGGAATTCTTCATGATAGAACAGTCACTAATATTATTGGTAACGGTGTCGTTCTCGATCCATGGGAAACTCTACATGAAATACAACGATTACATGATGCTGGTTATAGCACAGATAATCTGATGATTTCTCATAACGCTAAACTGGTATTACCTCAACATATTTTATTGGATAGATTGGAAGAAGCTGTTGCAGGCAAAGAAAAATTAGGAACCACAGGAAGAGGTATTGGCAAGGCATATGAAGATGTTCCTGCTAGAATTGCTTTGACAGTTAATGATTTACTCAATCCAGATATTTTACACAAAAAATTAAAAAGAAATTTAGAAAGAAGAGCAAGAGTTTTACAAACCTATGATCCAGCATTAGTAAAAGCAATACTTAGTGATCCCGAAGTATCTAGTTTTAGAAATGGATCTTTTTTTAATGCCGAAGCAGGATTAAGTCTAGATGCTTTGATGGCCTTCTATACCGAATATGGTGTTCAACTAAAAGAACATGTGCGAGATACACAAAAATATGTACGTGAGCATGTAGGAAGAAAAAAGATATTATTGGAAGGAGCACAAGGAACATTGCTAAGTGTAGATTATGGTACTATTCCTTTTGTTACCTCTTCAGATTGTTCTATTGAAGGATTAGCAAAAGGTGCAGGTGTTAACAGGAGTGAAGTTGATTTGGTTTTAAGTATAGTAAAAGCGCCTTACATGACTCGTGTTGGTGAAGGTCCATTCCCTACAGAATTAGGTGGAACAGAATCTGCAAAACACTGTAATGCCTCAAGAAGAGAACAAGAACAAAGAGAATATCATGGAGTATCAGTAAATGATGCAGATCCATTGAGACAAGGTATTGCTATTAGAAGAGAAGGTAATGAATTTGGCGCAACTACTAGCCGTCCAAGAAGAGTAGGTTGGTTAGATTTGCCTTTATTACGTTATGCAGCACAAATAAATGGTCCAGATATTATAGTAACTAAGCCAGATGTCTTGAGAGGATGTAATACTATTAATATTTGTGATGCTTATAGATATGATGGTCCAAATATGTATGTAGGTGAAACTGAACTTAAGAAAGGTCAAGTCTTGTTTACAGCAATTCCAGCAGCAGAGGTTTTACAACATTGTACTCCTTTATATGATCAGCTTCCAGGTTGGCATGAAGACCTTAGAGAAGCAAGAGCATATCATGAACTTCCAAGAAATTTTAGAGCTATAATGAACTACATAGAAGGTCGTGCAGGCGTGCATATTAGAATAATTTCATTTGGCCCAGAGAGAACTCAAACAATTATAAGATAAGAAAGTAGTTCAGTTGTTCTTAGAGAAATAAAATTAAAAAAAGAAAAAAAGATTAAGGCATGTTTAATCCTGCAGCTACCGCAGCAGCTTTGCTTTCATAGACAGTGATCTTCGCGTTGTCATCTGTGGGATGATAGCCGTTCTGATGTGTGCCTGGGTACATTCTTGCTTCTACTCTGCCATCGCCATCTATGTCAAGGTTGACCAATTTTCCAGTCTGAGGTTCAATAAAGATAATCGTGCCGTCTGGGAAATGGACATCAGTTAATGCATGATCATTGATGGTTTGGTTATTGTTGTCAAACTGCATGAAGTGAGTGAAGGTCGCATGATAGCCTCGTCCAGTCAAGAAAGTTTCTAGGTCATTTGCAAAGTGATGACAGATATAAGGATTAGTAACATTGGCTGACCTAGGCACATAGCTTCTATTGCTGATGCTGCTGTTAATCACATCACGCATAACTCCATCAATCAAAGTAGTGTTGACAGCAGGTACTACATTGGAAATATTAAATCCCAAAGAAGCATTATGTGGTTCATCAGGAATACAGTTCTGGACTGCTCCCCCTGTAGTTAATCTGCAATAATTGATGGAAACTCCCTCTGCAATGCACTCTGCTGTTGAAGATCCTATAACTCCTTCTGTGCAGCAAGCAACTCCAACAATGCCCTGACCTAAAGTATAACTCATAGGATTGGACATGATGAACGGACTCGCTATTGAAAAAGGATCATGGACTGCAACTGCACTGGTGAAAGGCAATCCTAATAGACTAGGGTCATTTGGAATATTGATAGGGATAAATCCATGACCAGAATTATCCAAGAAGCCAAAGAACAATGCTGGATAAGGTGGATTCAAAGGAATATGTCCTACTCCGGGAATGTCTATACCAGGATAATCTCCAGTGAAAGAAATTGCTAAAATATAAGGCATGTTTGCCATAGTTATAGGTGCTTCTACTTCCAACAAGAGAGTAGTTCCAATAGTAAAACTGCCTCTCACACGATGCACAACTGATGAAATGCCTCCAGCTGCCAGAGTTTGTGGATTATTGGTGTTGCCAGAAGAAACTGGTTGTGCTTGCAATTGTTGCAATGCTGTAATCAATTGTGGTGCATTAACATTCGTCATCATCTGAACATTTTGTCCTGTTGGTTGTGTAAACAACGTTTGTGCAGGAGTAGGTTTGGCATAAATTAAACCAACAAAGCCTAAGAAAAGAACTAAATAGAGAATACTTACTTTCCAATAAAATTTCATAGAGTAACCCCCAAAAGTAATTTGTTTTAAAGAGGGATACTGCTATTTAAAGGTTGGTTACTACAGGTTAATAAGAAAAATATGGATAGTCTAAAAACGAAAAAGATTTTCTAAATGTCTTTGCAAGAAGGTTCGCGCTCTATGTAATCTTATACTAACTGTATTTTTAGCTAATCCTAACCGCTGGGCAATAAGATCATACCTTAAGTGTTCAAAAGTACGAAGTCGAAAAACATCTTGATAAAGGCTTGGGAGTACTGCTGTTGCTTGTTGTATCTTCGCTAAATTTTCCTGTGTAGTCATTGCAGCAGGTGGAGTCTGTTCTCTGCTGGGAAGTGGAGAATCATCTTCTGAGAAAGAGCAACTACGAAAATGACTTTGTAAATGCAGCTGATCTAGGCAAGCACGATAGAAAGACTTCCACACATATCCACGTAAGTTTCCATGATCATTTAAGTCTCCTTTGAGAATGTTTCTTGCTACTTTAAGATAGGTAGTTTGGACACAATCTTCAGCAAGATCTGGTTGAAGAGAATATCGTCGAGACCCTTCGAGAATCATAGCAGGTCGAAAGTGCTCTACTAGTGTTGTCAGTTGATCTAAATGTTCTTGTGTAAGGTCATCAAGTGTTGTTGTCACAAGGTATCAAAAAAGCAGGAATGAAAGAAGTATTTAAGTGTTGTTAAGGTAATTTAAGAGCACTCAAAATAATAAAGAAAGAGGCAATCTGCCCATAGTTTTATCACTACAAAGTAATATCAATAGGAAAATTTATAAAGCAAGAAGATACTTAATATTATACAAATGGATTAAACCATGAACAAGTACAGTTTAGAAGATCTCTTGACAAGTAAAGGTTACTACAATAATGATTTAAATAGCTTGATTTCGAAAGATTTTCCCTCTTCTAAGTTTATTCGAGATCCATCGTTTGAGACTGAGTATAAACTTATGAGAACTCTCGCTGTACAAGAAGATGATTTCAGCAAAGTTGCAGAAGTTTTTATGTCAATTGTAAGAAGAGTACATGGAATAGATACTGCAAAACCAGAAGCAGTGCTAAGAGAAGCTCATCAGATATATATTAATGCGCAAAAACAATTAGCAAGAGTATTCGGAGATCAAGGACAATTCGATGTAGTACAAGCACATCTGCAAAATGCTTGCTCTGGTTTAAAAATTGAGATTGGATATTCTAAAGAGGTAGTATTGCATCCTGAAATTACTGGTGATGAAATAGATACCTTAACAAGGAATGCGCTTCGACATACTCCTACAGAATATTTCTTACAACATGTTGAAACTGCTATGCAAGAAGGTGACCCTCAAAAAGTTGACAAATATGCTTTCCTAAGTTTGCAGTCCTTAAGAGAAAAAGGAGTGATAAAAGCTCCAGAAAGATGGAGAATGGCGGGAGGAGTGCCGCTAAAAGATCAAAGGCAGGAAGCAGATGTAATGTTACAAACAGTATTCAGTAGATTATGGAGAAAAGCAAACGGAGTTGTCATAGGAAGAAAAATCGAAGAAGCTGTAGGGTATGCAGTGCGAGAGGGAAATTATGATCCTTATGCAGACAACAGTAGACTGGAAAAATTAAGAAGAGAGATGCAGGATGTAGTCTTTAATGTTGTCAGAAGAACTGTTCCAGATGAAAAAGTATCAGATGCGATTACGGGAACTCTCCTCTACTTCGATAGGTTTTTTGACCCTGCCTATGATCAATTGCTAGCATGTCGTCAAGATCCAGATCATCCTCTCAGAACTATCTATAGACCAAAGAAAGAGAAAGGAAAAGTCGTAGGTTTTGAACGAGTGCCTATTGCAACAACTGCTGTAGTTCCCAGAAGTTTTTATGAACAAGTATTTGCACAGAGACCTATTCCAGTGCATCCATTTTTCAATGCTGTTGTAGAAAGATATGCATCAAGATAAAGAAAATCATCTGTATTCTAGTAAATTTATACTTACTGTTTGATAATAAAAGAAAGTGTAGAAAGGTATTTATAGGCTGTTTTGTAAATTTTTTGAAGAGATGTATAAGTAAGGGGGTAAATTATTTTGGCAATAAGAATAGAAATCACACCTACTGTTGAAGATGCCCGTGCACGCATGAGAAAGCGGCAAATAGAAGGCATGGGATTCGATGGAAAAATCCAAGGTGTGCAGTTAGTAGATGTCTATACTGTTGATGCTCCTCTAAAAAAAGATGAGTTAGCTCGTGTCGGAAGCATGCTTGCTGATAATTTAACAGAAAGTGCAAGTGTTGGTACTCCTCAAGCACCAGAAAAGTTTGATTGGGCTATTGAAGTAGGTTTTCATCCTGGTGTTACTGATAATGTTGCAACAACTGCAAGAGAAGGGTTAGAAGATTTATTACAAACAAAATTACCCTCAGACAAAGGAGTGTATAGTTCTCAAGTAACCTTTCTGCAAGGAGATCTATCGCAAGCTGATGCGGAAAAAATTGCTAGTACCATGGCAAATCCATTAATTCAACGGACTGCTATAAAAAGTTTTGATGTCTTTCGAAGAGATCATGGCATGGGTGTTGTTGTTCCTCAAGTAAGATTAGGTCTTGAACCTTCTATTGATACTATTGATCTCTTGCATGCAGATGATGCAGCTTTAACTCTTATCGGAAAAAAAGGTATTGCTAATGCTGATGGATCACGAAGAGGGCCTCTCGCATTAGATTTGATTTATATGAAAACAATTCAAGCACATTTCCAAAAGCTTGGGAGAAATTCAACAGATGCAGAGCTAGAAACTATTGCACAAACCTGGTCAGAGCATTGCAAGCATACTATTTTCGCTGATCCTTTGGACGACATTACAGAAGGATTATTCAAAAGATATATTCGAGGAGCAACAGAACAAATAAGAAGAACAAAAGGAACTAAAGATTTCTGTGTCTCTGTCTTTAAAGATAATTCTGGTGCTATTGCTTTTGATGACCAACGGCTTGTAACAGATAAAGTAGAAACGCATAACAGTCCATCAGCTTTAGATCCATTTGGTGGTGCAATTACAGGAATAGTTGGAGTAAATAGAGATACTATCGGTTTTGGACTTGGTGCTAGACCAGTTATTAATCGCTATGCTTTTTGTTTTGCCGATCCTAATGATATAGATCCAATCTACAAAGGAGAAGGACTTACTCAACAAATGCTACCACCTCGACGCATTATGGATGGTGTCATTCAAGGTGTGAATGTTGGGGGTAATTGTTCTGGTATTCCAACACATCCAGGTGCATTATTTTTTGATCCACGTTACAAGGGAAAACCTTTGGTGTTTGTAGGCACTGTAGGAATTATTCCACGAGAAACTGCTGGAAGACTTTCCCATGAAAAGCAAGCAAGACCAGGTGATTATATTGTTATGATTGGTGGTCGTGTAGGGAAAGATGGTATTCATGGAGCAACATTTTCATCTGAAGCCATGGATGCTGGCAGTCCTGCAACTGCAGTGCAAATTGGAGATCCTATCACACAGAAAAAACTAAGTGATGCTCTGATAGATGAAGCAAGAGATTTAGAATTATATACAAGCCTTACTGACAATGGTGCTGGAGGATTATCCTGTTCAGTAGCAGAAATGGCAAAAGAATCAGGGGGATGTCATGTGGATTTAGAGAAAGTTCCTGTAAAATATCATGGCCTTGCTCCTTGGGAAATTTGGATTTCTGAATCACAAGAACGTATGACTCTCTCAGTCCCACCAGAAAATTGGGGAAGATTGCAAGAATTACTGCAGCGACGCGGAGTTGAGGCTACAGTCATTGGAGAATTTACAAATTCTGGAAAGTGTGTAGTAGACTATAAAGGAACAACAGTTATAGATCTGGAAATGGAGTTTTTACATAATGGTTTGCCACAGCGACCTATGCAATCGACCTACAAAAGAGTAGTTCATGAAGAACCTAACTTGCCAGATCTAGAAGAGCTTACACAAACCTTCCATCAAATGCTGGGACGATTAAATATCGCAAGTTTTGCATTCATTGCACAACAATATGATCATGAAGTACAAGGTGGTTCTGTCATCAAGCCTCTGCAAGGAAGAGGAAGAGTTAATGGTGATGCAACAGTAACCCGTCCAGTATTAGATTCACAAAAAGGAGTAGTTGTTTCCCAAGCGATGAATCCTTCCTATAGTGATATTGATACTTATCATATGGCTGCAAGCGCAATTGATACTGCTATTCGAAATGCTGTAGCTGTTGGAGCAGATCTTGAACATCTTGCGCTCTTGGATAATTTTTGTTGGTGCAGTCCAGAGGATCCAGAACGATTAGGACAACTCAAAGAAGCTGCTAGGGCTTGTCATGACTATGCTATTGCATTCGGTACTCCTTGGATTTCTGGCAAAGATAGTATGCACAATGATTTCAAAGGATTTGATAAGGATGGAAAGCCAGTAAAAATTTCTGTGCCTCCAACACTCTTAGTCTCTTCACTAGGTGTAATGGACAATGCACAAAATGCAGTTTCTCTAGATGCTAAAATAGAAGGTGATCTGATCTATGTATTAGGACAAACTTATCAAGAATTAGGCGGTTCTGAATATTATGCTATGATCGGAGAGCAAGAACGAGGAAAAGGATATGTTGGCCATGCTGTTCCTCAAGTAGACGCTCACCGAAATAAAACTCTCTATACTGCACTAACTGATTGTATTAAGGAAGGATTAGTAGCGTCTGCGCAAAGCGTGCATAGAGGTGGACTAGCAGTTGCTTTGGCAAAGACAGCAATAGGAGGGAAATTAGGTATGGAAATAGATTTAGAACAACTTCCTAGTCAAGTCTCTCGTGATGATTTTGCTTTATTCTCTGAAAGCCAAGGAAGATTAGTTGTTACAGTAGCGCCAGAATATAAAACACGATTTGAACAGCGCATGCAAGGAAATGCTTTTGCAGCAATAGGAAAAGTTACGGGAGATGATGTCTTTAGAATTCGTGGAATTACTGGAAAAACTATTATTGACGCAAACCTAAAAACTATGGAGCACGCATATACAGAAACATTTCGAGGATATTAACTTATGACAACACCAAAAGCTCTAGTCTTAACAGGATATGGTATTAATTGTAGTAGAGAAACGCAATTTGCTTTCACACAAGCTGGAGCAGAAGCAGATGTTGTGCACATTAATGATCTTATAGAGGGTCGAAGACGTTTGGAGGACTATCAAATATTAACTTTTCCAGGTGGTTTTTCTTTTGGGGATGATACTGGTTCTGGTAATGGACTCGCAAATAGAATACGCAATAATATTTGGGATCAAGTAGCTGAGTTTGTTGAAAAAGATCATTTAGTGTTGGGAGTCTGTAATGGTTTCCAAGCTTTAGTTCGATTAGGAATCTTGCCAGCTATTAATAAAAACTATGGCACACAACAAGTTTCTTTACTCCATAATGAGGGAGCACGATATCTTGATAGATGGGTTGATCTCAAATGTTCACAAAAAAGTCCATGGTTAAAAGGTATTGATCGAATAAGTTTGCCTATTGCGCATGGTGAAGGTAAATTATATGCATTGCCTGAAGTAGTACAACAAATGCAACACAGAGATCTAGTTGCTGCTCGGTATGTTCCAGGAACAATGTGCACTTATCAACACTTGCCTGCAAACCCCAATGGTTCTTTAGATGATATAGCAGCTTTAACTGATGAGTCTGGAAGAATTTTAGGAATGATGCCACATCCTGAACGAGCCATAGCATTTACGCATCTTCCCAATTGGTCATTAATAAAAGAAATATTAAAAAGAAAAGCAGGAGTAGAAGAAATTCCGCAAGAAGGACTAGGACTACAAGTATTCAAAAATGGAGTAAACTATTTCAAGTAAGAGAGTAAAACATGACAACGCTTGATGATTATCTTGCTAACGTAATTCAAAGAGGAGACCAAGGTTCTGATTTGTTAGCAAAAGGATGTGCCCCAACATTAAGAAACTGCCCCCATGTAAAAATAATAAAAGGACCAACACAAAATGTTGGAGTATTAGAGCTTCCTGAAACATATGATGTTGTAGTGCATTCAGCAACTGGTGATCCAAAGATAACAGACGTCCATGCACATGCGAGATCTGTAGTTACTAGATTATGTACTCAAGCGCAACAACTAGGAGTAACTCCTGTAGCATTTGCAGATGTCATTGACTCAAGAACTGGTGATCTCAAAATGTTAGAAGCAGCAGTAACTGGTTTAGTAGATGAGGCAAATAAAAAAGGTCTTGCTATCATGAATGGAGAAAATGCCATCTTAGGTGATCGAGTTCTTGCAGAAGCAAACATTATGGGCACAATGATTAGTATAATCTCTAAAGAGAAGGCATTACTTCTTCCTCGACATTTGCGTCACAACAAGATTGCCTCAGCTCGCTTTGATCCTGCTGGCAACTATGTCTTCATCAATGCTGACGGTGTGGGAACAAAAACTGAGATCTATGAAAGAGCAAGGTTTTCAATAGGTGCACTAGAAGATTTTGCAGCCATGAATCTTGATGATGCAAGTAAATTAAGAGCTACAGCGCGAGTACTTAGTGGCGTTGTAGAATTTACTGGATTGATGCCTCTCGATGTTCTCACAAGTCATGCTAGACAGTTAGGAAAAGAATTAGACATCTCTTTTATTCTCCAGCAAGAAAATGCAGCAGGAAGAATATCAACAAATCACTTGTTTACCTATAACTTAAGCGGCGCTGTAGTAAGCACTATTGACAAGGCAAAAGCACAAACACCTCTGCAAGCAAATCCAGGAGATTATCTAGTTGCTATAGCAGGAAAACCAAATCCTCGCTCTAATGGTATTACTGGCAAGCGAAAAGCTATGGAACAATTATTTGGTCCTAATTATCAATATCATCCTCAGGGCAGACATATTTTAGAATATTTAGCTACACCCTCAACCATGTTATATCCTGTCTTTAGACTCTTGATTGGTCAAGGATTAGCAACTAATGTCTATCACATGAGTGGCGGAGCCTACAAAGGCAAACTTGCAAAACCTTTGGCACATCATGGTTTATTTGTGCGATTAGAGAAGCTCTTCCCTCCTGATCCAAGAGAGCTCATGTTGGCGGGAGCAAATTTCACTTCCGCAGAAGAAGCCTATGCGAAGTGGCCCATGGGCAATGAAGGATTTATTACAACACAACAACCTCTCGTAGCTATAGATCGCATAAAAGCTATGGGTTTGCAAGGAAAAAGTGTTGGACAAATACAGAAAGCAGTCGATGGTAAAACTGGAGTTGAACTGGAAGCATTACCAGGTAAGGTAGTCTACTTTTCAGGAAAAGAATAACATGGTCTTAAAACCTTTGCACAATCCAAGTAGTGGACCTATGCGAGTAGTTGGACTCATGTCATTAAGTGGTTCTAATCTCACGGAAATTATTAAATTTGAAAAAAGAGTACATCAGCAAAGAGGACAGTCTCCTTATACTGTAGTTGGTATTTTTTCAGACAGAGCAACAAGTAGTGCAGTCCAAATAGGAGCGACTTATG
>JAUXTV010000021.1 GCA_030679025.1 Candidatus Woesearchaeota archaeon | reverse complement strand
TCTAAAATTCTTTTCGGGTTTGCTGGAGAAAAATATTTGGTGTCTGACTTGATAATAAATGAGACTAGTCCCTTTTTAATCAATTTTTCTAATATAGGGTAAACTTTCGCAGCAGTAATTTCTGATTTTTTTGAGAGGGGTCCTATAGTAGTCTCACCTAAGTCCAAGAGTGCAAAATAAACCTTGACTTCTCCTTTACTAAATCCTATGTCTTCAAAGAGTCTATTATCCATAGAATAATGAGCAATCAACAGTATTTAATGTTTTCTACAATATCCTCCTAGGGAGGTAATAGAAGTTATAAATCTAATAAGTACTACAGTAACATGACAACTCCAATAAAGACAACAAACTGGAAGGAAACAATAGAAGGATTCATGAGGAATTATGCTGTTGCCAATAAGGCTGTTGGAAGTTACACTGTTGAACATTATGTTATTCCCTGTAATGATCTCACAGATAGAGTTTTCTTTAAAAGATTCGTAATTGATCCAATCTTACGACCTGAATTTACATCACAAGAGGAGAGATATGGCAAAGCGATTTTAGATTATGGATGTGGGAATGGTAGATTTGCTGTAATGCTAGCTCATTGGCTAGGTCCTCATAAACTATACGCTGTTGACATTAGTGATCAAGCAATTCATCAAGCAGAAAGAAACTTGAAACACTATGTTGGTCCACAATCTTATTTTAAGGAGAGCGCATCAGCAACAGTCAGAAAGATTGAAGACCATGACCTGTCTTTTATTGAGGATGATTCTTTGGATCTTGCAATGTTAAATTTTGTAATGCAGACTATTAAATCTGATGAAGAAGTTAAAAAAATCATATTGAGCATTCGCCCTAAGTTAAGAAGAACAGGAAAATTAGTCGTCATGGATACTCACCCAGATACAATAGATGCACAATTTTTCTCATTTAGGAGAGAAGAACCAGCTACTTTGGAGGAGAATTGTCAGATAACAACGTGGTTGACAGGCATGACTGCACCCATCTATGATTATTGGAGATCGAAAGGACATTATCTCTCTTTGTTAAAAGAGTCCGGTTTTGAACACATCAAAGTCCATGAACCTATTATTAAAGGACATGAAGATGAAGAAGCATGGAGAGATGAACGAAAAAGGCCTCCTTATCTAATCTTAGAGGCAAAAAAGCAAATCTAAGAAATAATTAACCTATTTTTCAGAACAATCTGTCTTCACCAATGAAAGAAAACAATCATAAGTGCTCCAGTTTCTATATCAGGAAATAATCATTTTTTCTCAACAGTCTTTATAAACAACCTCTAGTCTAGTATACGATCTGTTGTGCCATCGAAAGAGAGAGTACACAACAGGTTGTGGTTTATCAAAGCTACAAAAACAGGAAAAAACGCATGCAATGTCCTTACTGCAGTCATGAAGAAACAAAAGTGGTTGATAAAAGAGAGACAGACAGTTTGGAAGTAACCAGACGCAGAAGAGAATGTTTAAAATGCGAAAAAAGATTCACAACTTATGAGCGTGTTGAAATTGATTTGCGGGTCATCAAAAAAGATGGACGTCGCGAATCCTTCAATCGAGAAAAAATAAAAAACGGCATGTTGCGTGCGTGTGAAAAACGTCCTGTATCTCTAGAACAAATGGAATCAGCGATTGACAAAATAGAATCCACCTTGCGCGGAAGAGCATCAGATGAAATTAAGAGCACTGTTATTGGTGAGCTAGTCAGCAAAGAGTTAAAAAAATTAGACAAAGTGGCTTATATCAGATTCGCATCTGTCTACAAAGACTTCGCAGATATTGAGTCTTTCGCAGAAGAAGTAGAACAGCTCATACAAGTAGAAAGGAAGGGGTGAATTGAATGAAATTAGAAGGTACGCGAAGCATAATGATTCAACAAAAAAAGATTGAAGCAACAGAAAATCAGTTAAAAGTTATTAAGGACAAATATTTGAAAGATTCTCCTTCTGTAGAAGCTTGGTTGGAAACCATCGCGGAAAATATCGCCCTCGCAGAAATCCTCTATGCAAATGATGAACTTCGATTAAAAGCACTCGAAGGAACACAACATACTCTTGTTACAGCTGATGGTCCGGGTACAGTTAAACCTAATATGGTCTTATTTCATCAAGGATTGAACCATGACCAACGTCATGAAAATCACAGAAAATTCATCGAGAATCTCTATCGTCTAGCTAAAGAAAATACACAATGTGCAGATATTGTACGTGAAACTGCTGATCGTTTCTATAATTTAATGGCTAATTGGGAATTCTTGCCAAACTCTCCAACTTTAATGAATGCTGGAAGAAAATTACAACAGTTGAGTGCGTGCTACGTTTTACCGGTAGGCGACAGCATAGAACAAATTTATGAGTCAGTTAAGAACATGGCTTTAATTCACAAGAGTGGTGGAGGATGTATTGTTGAAGGATCAAAAGTTTTCACAACTTTTTGTGGATTGAATAATATTGAAATACTTTATCAGCGATTACATGAAGAAGGATTTAAAGAATTTCTTGGTGCTCCCAATGGTGTCTGTATGGATATTCAACAACGAAATATTCAGACGATGTCTTTTAATAAAGAAAATGGTGAATTTGAAAAAGATATGGTGACTCATATTTGGCGTTATGATGTCGCAAAAGAAGATACACTTGCTGTTAACCTGGGCAAAGGGATTAAACTTACCACGAGTGTATGGCATCCTTTTTTTGTTTTCCAGAATGGAGAAATTATAGAAAAGAGAGCAGATCAATTACAAACAGAAGATCTTATTCTTCTTCCCAATGCAACAGTTGCAGAACACTGGCCATTTACTGATTATAGAAAAGTGGATAATCTAGATCTGGATGAAGAGTTAGCGTGGTGTATAGGAGTCTTTATAGGGGATGGTAATATAGGATATAAATCAAAAAAACACCAAGAAAGAGGGTATCGATTACGTGTATTTGACTCTTCTCGAGAAACATTAGAACGTTTTAATGCAATTATCAGTAAAAAGTTTAACATTAAACAGACAAAATTGCAAAAAGATAATAGAGAAGATTGTTCTTATTAT
>JAUXTV010000018.1 GCA_030679025.1 Candidatus Woesearchaeota archaeon | reverse complement strand
TCTAAACTAAAGTATGCTGGAGTTCCAAGCAAATCTGGATTTGGAGCCAATCCACCTAAAAATACATAAATGAAAGCTTCAAAAAATATAAAAAATACTGCTAACAATTTATTCAATCCTTGGAAAAACTTTCTTCCTTCAGTTGTTGTTTGATCTAATTTCAAAATTCCAGAACCAACTAATAGCTGTAGTACAATGGATGCAGTAACTATTGGTCCAATACCTAAAGACATTATACTTCCGAAAGAAGCACCTAAAATAATTGATAGTGATTCAAATTGTGTTAATGCATTCTGTCCTAGTCCATATAATGGAATTACTGATAAAATAAAAAAAGCAACTAGAATTATTAAAGTCCATTTAAGTTTTACCTTGAAAGGTAAATATTTCTCGCTAGGCTTTTTTACTTCCGGTAAGAATGAAATTATGTTATCTACAAAGCCCATGTTATTCTTTTAAGATTATGCTTCCTCCAGCTTTCTCAATCTTCTCTTTTGCTTTCTTTGAGCAGCCTTCAACAGTAATCTTAATAGCTCGAGTTACATTTCCTCTTGAAAGTAATTTAGTATAACCTAATTTTGTTAAATCTATTTCCTTTCCTTCAGGCAAATCAGCAATATTAATCATATAAGCGTGTTTTTTTATTTTCTGAGGGATTCTAAATCCTTTTTTTCCAAAATAAGTATTGCCATAGAGCTTAAACACTAATGATTTTAATTGGTCTGCTCTCTTTCCAGTACCTGCTTTTCCTCTTCCACCTCTATTTCCAGCTCCTCTGTGCTTCTTCTTGCTACCCCAGCCATGAGTTGTGTGTCCTCGGTACTTTTTCCTTTTCTTTTCTCTTCTTGCGACCATTATAACATCCTCTTCAATAAGTCATTTATCTTGTCTTTTCTATATCCTAAGGCCCCACCTAATGAATATTGAATCTTTATTCCTTTGCTTTCAAATCCTTGTCTAGGTGGTAATAACTTAAAGAATGGCTTCAAGCCCGGAACATCTTTTATTTCTTTTTTGAATGTCATAAACTCTTTAGTAAAACTTTCAAATGTCAAATTTGCTTGTTTCTTCAAATATTCTTCTGTTAATGGTTGTTTGTTTGCAACTCTTCCTCTCTTTTCAAATAATAATTTGCAAGCTTCCTCGCTTATTTCTCCCCAAGTTGTAGATTCTTTTACTTTTTCAAGCATTCCAATGTAAACTGGAGTATTAGATATCACAACACAATTATGCTTCTTATATAATCTCAACATCTTTAAAGTATCTCGAAGAGGCTTACTCAATCCAGTTTCTCCCCTGATTCTTATAACCGCTATTCTTTTGTTTTCCATTTTAAGCAGATCCGTCTTTTACTCCCGCTTTTTTGTAATATTCAGGTCTTATTTTTATGCTCGATAACTTTTTCAATGCATTAAAACAAGCTGTAATGAAATTAATTTTTGTTCTTGTCTGTCCCTCTCCTTTTGAATAGATATCTTTTATTCCAGCTAAGCTCAATAGTTTGCAAACTTCTTTTTCAGCAGATAGATTTGCACCTTTTGGAGCAGGTAATAGTTTTATTCTTACACTGCCGCATCTTGCTTCTATTTTCAAAGGTATTGTATGTGGGGTTGCGCATCCGCATTCCCATGAACCGCATCCTCTTCTTACTTTGATTACGTTCAACTTTGCTTTTCTTAATGCTTTTTCTCTCGCAGGAACAGTTTCTCTTGCTTTTCCAATTCCCATTCCCACATATCCATTTCTATTTCCTATTACAACTAAAGATGAAAATGATGGTTTATTTCCTTC
>JAUXTV010000017.1 GCA_030679025.1 Candidatus Woesearchaeota archaeon | reverse complement strand
GTTCCTGAACAAAAAATATCATTTCCCAAAATAGAAAAGAATCAGGGATTTAATGCTATTACTTCTGCAGTCATCTCAGGATCAGTATGTTCTATGTTGCCAGGTCTTGGTCCATCACAAGCTGCAATGGTTGGAGCACAATTCACCAAAGCTATGACTAGTGAAACTTTTCTCATCCTTAACAGCGCATTAAATATGGTCAATATGATGATGTCTTTCATAACTTTATATGCCATTGACAAAGGAAGAAACGGAGCAATAGTAGTTGTTGGAGAAATTATAGGAGACATAGGCAAACGAGAATTACTCATCTTGCTTGCTGCAGTATTAATTGCATTGGGCATTGGTACTTGGCTTACGTTAAACTTAACCAAAGTCTTTGCAAAGCTCATGACAAAAATAAATTACAAAAAACTCTGCATAGGAATTATAGTCTTTGTTACTAGTCTAGTAGTCTTTATGACAAGTTGGCAAGGATTACTTATTTATCTCACAGCAACAAGCCTAGGATTATTGCCTCCCTTAAAAAATGTTGGTCGTTCACATATGATGGGGTGTTTATTAGTTCCCATTATTTTATTTTTAATGTTATAATTCGCTAAGAACAACATTGCATCCTTTGCACATCAAAAAGCGAAATCTTCCTATGTTAGTCTCAAAAGCTACAATAGAATTACATTTGCCACATTTGTTTGCTGGTGTCGTCACTGAAAGTCATCCTCTTTAACAACCAGAGTCAGAAATTTATTTATAAGGTTTGCGAAAGAGTGTAAAAAATAGATTTATTAAGAAGAAACAGTTCATAAAAAGGTGAAAAATAAAAAAAGAATAAGTTTAATCATACTCATACTGCTGCTAATAGGTCTTGGAATTTGGTGGAGTGTACAAAAAGAAGTAGAAGAAGAAAAAGGAATCATTAATGATGTCAGTAGATTAAATCCAACTCATATCACTGCAATTATAAAAAATCAAGAAGTGCAAGGAATACAACAAGCAGTAGAAGAAGCTAGAAAAAATAATTTGAAAGTATCTATCGCTGGAAAAAGACATAGTATGGGTGGACATGCGTTCTACAAAGAAGCTTTAGTATTAGATATGACTGCATTTAATAAAACAATAAATGTAGATCCAAAAAGAAAAATAGTCACTGTCCAAAGTGGAGCAACTTGGGGAGATGTTATTGAAGCTATTAATCCTCATACGTTAGCCATTGGTGTAATGCAAGCCTATAACAGTTTTACAGTAGGAGGTTCATTAAGTGTCAATGTACATGAAAGTGATCCGCATTTCGGTCCTGTAGTAGAAACTGTTGAATCCTTTAGATTATTACTAGTCAATGGAACAATAGTAAATGTCAGTAGAACAGAAAATCCAGAATTATTCAGTTTAGTAATTGGAGGCTACGGTCTCTTTGGTGTTATTCTAGACGTAGATTTAAGATTAACAGAAAATGCAATCTATAAAAAACAAGAGCAAATCATTGATTATAAAGAGTATTACAGGGTATTCAAGAATCTCAAAGAAGATGAAAATATTAGAGTGATCTTTGCGCGATTATCTATAGCCAGAGATGAGACTTTATTAAAAGAAGTTATTGTGACAACTTATGAAAACACCCAACAAACAGATCAACAACAGTTAGAGTTAGCGCATGCGCAAAGTGGTAAACTCAAAAAATGGTTATTCGGTCTTTCAAGAAGTTATGATTGGGGAAAGAAGTTAAGATGGTATTTACAAAAGAAATATAGTGATAAGTTTGAACCGGAAATTATATCTCGAAATAATTTGATGAATAATGATATTGGATTTTTAGACTATTACTCAGCTACAGACACAGATGTGCTGCAAGAATATTTTGTTCCTGTTGAGCAGCTAGCAGCATTCACTGATAAATTAAGAGAGATAGTAGAAAAAAATAATTTGAATCTCTTAAGCGCTACAATTAGATACATTCCAAAAAACGATGAAACTGTATTATCTTATGCTACAAAAGAATCATATGGTGTTGTTTTATATTTCAATATAGGAATGTCTGAAGAAGAGCAAGAAGATGTTCAAAGATGGACTAGAGAAATAACAGCTGAAGCTTTAGCACATAACGGAACTTACTATTTACCCTATAAACTCTACGCCTCACAAGAACAGATTAGAAAAGCATATCCTCATTTAGATCAGTTCTTCGAAAAGAAACAACAATATGATCCTCAAGAGTTGTTTATGAATAAGTTTTATGCTACTTATGCTAAACAAGAATAGGAAAAGAATATAAATCTAAAAGAGAGAAAGAAAAGATGGGAAAAGGGATAACAGCAATACAAAAGATTGCTTGGTTCTATGCTGCTTTATTTTTATTAGTAGTTATACTGGGATATATTCCTGGTGTTGAAGATGAAAATGGATTAATGTTTGGTTTGTTTGAAATTGATCCTATCGATGATGGTTTACATTTGGCTTCAGCATTATGGGCTGCTTTAGCAGCATGGCACTCGATTGGCTATACAGTCTTTTATTTTAGAACATTCGGTATTCTCTATTGCCTCGATGGAATAGTAGGAATAATCGCAGGTAAAGGATTTTTAGATTTTGCAATATTCATGCAAGGACCAGGAATTGTAGATATGAGTACAAGAATAGCTGCAAACATCCCCCACATAGTAATTGGCGGTTTAGCAATAATCATAGGATTTGTTCTAAAGAATAAGTTGACAAAGTGAAAAAAGATAAAACAAAGAAATCACTTGCTAAAAAAATAGGAATCATCATAGGAATAATAGTTATTCTAGTAATCATAGTTGCTCTGAGTTTTAAAATAGGTTGTAATTTAGTAAGTAATATCGATGAAGAAAAAGGAGAAAAGAAGGAAGCAAGAGAAATCAAACAGCAGAATATTACAGACTACAATCGTAATGAGGATAACACCTATCTCACGTTTCCAGAATGGCATATAGTCTACATTTCAGAAGAGTATGCTGATTTTATAGAAAAAAATAATCCCAGTGGTTTCCCTTATTTTAGAACGATAGGACAATTTTGGAAAGGATATTGCACTGTATATAAAATAACCAGCAGTGAATACAAATTTAATGGACAGTATCATCTAATGATCTGGGTAATAGGTGTAAGTACTTCTATCGAATATGGTCTAAAGGGAATCTATGAAAATACTATCGGAAGAATTACAGAGTTGTTAAGTTTCTCACAAAAAACAGAGGAAGATCAATTCGCATACAGAATGAATAAAGAATATGTTACTTTTATTTATGACTATCCTTGGTATAAATTTTCCTTCTGGGCTAAAGAAAAAGAGCTTTGGAAAGAAGTAAAAATATTTGGAAAAAAGATGATAAGAAAATGGGAAAGAAGATCGATTTTAACTCTAGAGCTAGGAGTCAAAACTGTCTACGGAGGAATTATTAAGTTTGCAATGGGTAATATTTATGGGAGCGATGCTACAGAGATATATGTAACTGTAGAAAATATACCTGAAAGTCTTTTGAAAAAAGAAAACAGAATAAAAAGAATAACAAATAGTTCTGATGAAGAGGAAATAGTGTTAATTCCAAGATATAGGCAGTTTACAGAAGTAGTAATCACTATGGCCAGGGAAGGAGTAATCTTTAAGGATATTGCAGGCAACCAAGAGATATTGATAACACTTATTGCTCCAAAAGAATGGGAATATAAGTTATCAGAAGGAAAACAATTGTTTAGTATGCAAGGATTAAATCAACCAGAAGTAAACAGAATAGGAGTTAAAGTACCTGTACAAAAATTACATAAAATTCTCCCAGAATTAGAAAGTGAACACATTAAGATAGAACATATTTATGATTATTAAGATTTAGCAGGCTTTTGTAAAGTAAGTTCAATCCAGTTTTGATCTTGAAAATGTTCTATTTCTTTTGTAAGAACCTTAAATCCTTTTGCTAAAGCAAGAATCTCTTTGTCAGAATAATAATAGTAAGTTCTAGTGCCAAATTCATCTTGTCTAGTGAACTCCTTGTATTTTTTATCATATTTCAGAGAAAGACGAAGAATACCTGAAGGATTAAGTGCAATAAATAATTTTTTGAAAAGTGATCCCAATTGTTCTTTGTTTAGATGAATAAGAGAGGCAAAAGCAAAAAGAATATCAATATTATTGGGAAATACAAAAGAAATTGCATCAGCTACAAAAAACGTAGCATTAGGACATTTAACCCTAGCTATATTTAACAGTCCTTGAGACACATCAAAGCCAAAGTAATTATCAGTATGTTGTAAGATAAGTTGTGCATCTTTGCCAGTGCCACAGCCAATTTCTACAACTAAAGGATTTGATTTGTTCAGAAGTCGAAAAGTTTCTTCGATATGTTTGGTGCGTGTAGGAAGTGCATCAAATTTAGCTGCTAAAGCCTCTGCCTTATCTTGATAAACTTTAATGGTTTGAGTATGAGTATCCATAGTAAATGTTCCTTAGTCAGACATAACTTTTGATTTAGTATTATCTCTTTTTAAGAGTCCTAGTTCTGTATCTAATTCTTTAGCCATACTCTGCAAGTCTTCAAATACTCTATGTAAATCTCTCTGCAATTCAGTCACTAATGTCTCTAGATTTTCTACGCGCAGCATATATTTGCCTTCATGTTGTGCAACCAATCCAGATTCCACTAAGTGATTAATATGATGGATGACAGTTCCCCGAGTAAGATTGGTTTTCAAGGCTAATTCATCTGAACTCAAGAGTTGTCTGCGTCGTGCTGATTTTACTAATTCCACAAAGATTCTAAAGCAAGATCTTTCTTTGTCTCGTTGAGAAAAGAGTCCTAGGGATTCTGAAAACCATTGTAAGTCTGTATTCAAGTCTTTCTTCTGGGGCTTTCTCGTCTTGATGACAGTTACTCGTCTGAATTCGTAGATCATGGTCTGTTGAGCTAAGGTGAACGAGTATATAAAAGTAGCTTAAGAAATAAAGAGATAGAACTAATAAAATTTATAATTTAGAGTCTATGCTTCCTGTAGGTATTCGAGACTGTTGAGATGATTTTTTAGATCCGTGAACAAGAACCAAACTACCCAAAGCAAAAATACTCAAAGAACCTATAGAAATTAAAATCCTTTCATAAAAATATTTATCATATTGATTTCTTACTTGTGCTGGTGAGATCTCTCCTTGCTGAGATTGATGTTGTAGCTCATTTCTAACATTAACATAATCCATACGACTATAACGATCGTAACATAAACCTGCGAATCCAATAGCAAGTAAAGTACTTCCGATGATTTTTTGAGTCGTGTTCATTGTTTATTTGCCTGGAAGATTATGGATTGCCTCTTCTAAAGAAGCGATTTCCCTAGACTGATCTTCAGAATCAACGCCTAATTTTACACATAGTAAGTTTAATTCATTAAGTGTTTTAATAGCATGAACATAAGAATGTAATCTAGTAACTCTGTGTTGATAATCATCTAAAGAACGTTGTGCTATTT
>JAUXTV010000014.1 GCA_030679025.1 Candidatus Woesearchaeota archaeon | reverse complement strand
CATCAAAATAAACATGAAGAGCATCAGGGCTTATCAGACTTTTAAAAAGACGATCTACGCTTAATTTTTTGTGCTGTAAAATCTGTCTGGCTATAACAATCGGTGAGATCATCCCAAAATGAAGATAAGGGGATAAATGTGATGTTCTTTGCAAAGTAGGGTCATCTTTGGTAAAGTCATAAGTATCTAAATTATGGTTGATAAAATAAGTAAGCTTTTCCTGAGCTGCAGTCTCTCCGCCTTTGAAAGCACTAGGTCTTACAGTGTGATCTATCGATGATCTGCTGACTTCCTTAGCAACATCAAAATCTGGAGATAGAAAATACTCTGGATAGACAAACGGTTTTTTGTTGAGCAATACAGGGTTAGTAACATCTTCCAAAGCTTCTGCTAAGACTTTATGAATTTTGGATCTGATAGTAGCCGCGCTCCATTCTTGTTTGTCAAAAAAGCGCATAGGTACAGTAGTGCAGGAATCGACAACATAATGACTCATCAGACAGCGTTCAGCAACGGTTGTATTCTCGAGAGGAGTAACAAAAGATGGATAATCATCACTTACAAGACAAATTGCTTTTTTCAGGAAAGTATCTAGTGCTGGTTGTTTTTTGCCGCGAACTAAATAAAATCCATAATTAATGCCTAGTTTCTTAAATCTTTGATAGAGCTCTTTTACTCCTTCTAAAATAAAAGTATAAGTTCTATCAGAAGCATAAGGATAATCTTCGTCTAAGGCATGGTAGACAACTAAGGGAACTTTATACCTATTCGCCTGTTCAATCGCAAACTGCAAGGCAAAGTTAAAGGTTGTTCTTTGCGTCATCTGCATCCAATACAAGACATAGTCTCCAGTAGGATCATCTTGTTTGTTATTTAAGAGAAAAAGACGTTTTTGTCCTAGTCCTCGCAATCGTTGAATGTCTTTTGTTTTCCAAAACGGAAGATAGGAGGGCATAGTTCAAAACTAACAGCAACTGAAGCAAGCTTGTTTATAAGGTTTATTAAGGAAAAAACGTGAAACTTAGTAACTACTTTTTTCTCGCAAAAGCATCTAATAACAATAATCCAACACCAATCACATTAAAGCTGTCTGCAACATTAAAGCTAGGCCAGAAAGGAACGTGAATAAAATCAACCACGTAGCCCTGCAAAACACGATCCAATAAATTGCCTAAAGTTCCTCCTAAAAGAAAACCTAAAGCAAGTTGATATTCATGACTATAATACACAAGAACGGCAATCACTACTACAGCTATAAAAATTAAAAGCCAAGTTTGCCCCTGAAGAATGCCGAAGGCAGCACCAGTATTGGTAGTATACTTAAATCCATTCTTCACAACAAAAGACTTGCTTAGTTGATCCAGAAGAAAAACTACTAATCCAGTTACATAAAAGAGCCAAGGAATAGATTTTACCATCGTCGTACAGTTTGATAAGGGGGAGTTTGTGGTTGTTGTTGGCCGCGTAATGCTTGTTCGATCTTCTCCAAGCGGATATTCACTTGTTCTAAGCGTGCAGCAAGTACGTCTAATTTTGCTATAATTGTTTGTGATTCTGCAGCCATGATGCTTTGTGGTCGTTCTAAGGAAGGAGGAGGCATTAATCCAGTTAAGGGAGATAAAGGTTCACGAAAAGCTTCTGCAGCTTGAAAAGAACTTTCTTGCCATGCAGCACCATTGAGAATAGGTGATTCAACTACTTGCTTCTTTTTGAATAAACTAAAAATTCCCATAGGAAAAAGGAGGCTAAGGAGTTTAAATAGCTTCTTGTTAAACAAGTCAAGTAACAACAAAACCTTTAAATGAGGGAAGTTCTCTATAGAAGTAACCTATGGCAGATTTGGTGACAGCACAGTTTGAAAAAAAAGAGGGAAAAGAACCTAAGGGGGCTCTAGCTAAAAATGAACCTCTTGGTCCGGGTAAGTTCGGGTTAGGCAAAGCACAATATCGCATGGTTATTGATTCTCCTGTTGCTGGTGTCGAAGGCATTTATTTCTGGATTATTCACAATATGGAAGACAAGCCTCCCTTCGGTTTCAATTATAACGGAGAAACTGGCGAAATAAAAAAAATTAAAGATATTTATACTGCAGGAGAAACTTCTTCTTATTGGGGTATGTCAGAGCAGAGAAAAGGTGTACAGCAAGATAAATTCCAGCAGCTCATGGCCAATGTCGGTCAGCTTCTCAAAACATTATTTCAGCTCTTAAGAGAATTACGTATCATCGAAGAACGTCTCGAATTTTATAAGAAGAGCGAAGCAGGGGATAGAAGTTCAGAAGTTGCCTTAAAGAGTATTTGGGTAGATTTAGTGGAAGGCGGTTCAAAGAATGCAGCTTCAGTTTTAGGTTTAGGAACACAAGTAGGATTTGTTACTTTGCCAGATTTATTCTTTTCAGTCCATCCAAAAACAGCGGGAGATGTTGATCGCGAAGTAGACAAATTAGAAAAAGGTGGCTTTAACAGAAAAGTACGTGAAGTCTTGGGAAGAAAGCTTACACAATATCTCACTTGGAAAGAAAAAACCTACAAGGAATTAAGACAAGGGTATGAGTTCAAGTTAAAATATTTGCGTCAGCACTATTATGTTATTAGATTATATCTCAATTGGCTTCGTCCTTATCTTAGAAATGTCCACAGATTACAAATGCAAGATACCAGACAAGACAAGGAAATCATTGCAGCCTTTGAGACATCACGTATAGAATTGGAAATAATAGGCATCAAAAGACAATATGAAGATGAAGGTGAATATGGCAAGCAGCTTAAGAAATTCGAAGAGTTCTTTCCGGTAGTTCGTGTAAAAATAGATCATGTTGCAATGCCTGAAATAGCTTACCAGGCTGAAGGACAACGGGGTGCTATTCATAGGGGAAGAACCATTTTGACTATTGAAGCGTTTGTTGCGCAAGAAGTAAAAGATAGCGATGGTAATGTTATCAAAGATGATATTAAAGAGTATGTGCAGAAATTAGAAGGAGAGGATATGGAGCTTTTGGCAGCTGTTGATGCCTCTATTTTAGCATTAAAAGACGATCTAGAATATTATCTGATTCAGGGCGGCGATTTCAAGAAAAAAGAAGAAGGAGAAAAGAAAGAAAGTCCCCTCAATCCTTTCAAGCATCTCTTCCTAGGTTTCAAAGAACTAGGACAAATTCCTACAAAAAACAGGGGAAAGAAAAGCAAGAATTTAGGTGAGAAAGGATCAGCAGAAAAAATAGCAAAGTTTGATGCTTATTTGATGTATAACCTCTACAAGAAAACACATGGTATGTTTGCAGAATAGCGTTATTAAGTCTTTATAAAGAAAAGAATAAAATGTTATTAAGAAAATATTTAAATAGGAATAAGCAAGAGAAGTGATGTTGTAGTATGAATGAAATGTTGGTCTTTGCATTGGGAAGTGTTTTGCTCTCAAGTGTACTCTCTTTAATTGGAGTTATCACTTTCTTTGTTCGCTCTTCATTTCTCAAGCATCATCTTATTTATTTAGTAAGTTTTGGCGCAGGTGCATTGTTTGGTGACGCATTTATTCATCTCTTGCCTGAAAGCGTAGAAGCAGTAGGTGGATTTACTTTAGCTATATCTGTACCTATCCTCTTGGGAATCGTACTCTCTTTCATAGTAGAGAAGTTTGTACATTGGCACCACTGTCACCACATCAATCATACAGGTCATAAACATCACTTAGACCATCAGCAGCGAGGAACTACTTTGGCTTCCATGAATCTCTTCGGTGATGCAGTGCATAATTTTATTGATGGTATTATCATTGCTGCTAGTTATCTAGTAAGCATTCCAGTAGGTATTGCAACTACTATCGCAGTCTTATTGCATGAATTGCCTCAAGAATTAGGAGACTTCGGTATTCTTTTACATACAGGTATGTCCAAGGGAAAAGCTCTTTGGTATAATTTCTTAGTAAGTCTTACTGCTATAGCTGGTGTCCTTATAGCATTTTTCCTAAATAGTTATGTTAGTGGATTAACACAATTCTTATTGCCTTTTTCAGCAGGCGCTTTCATCTATATTGCTGGTTCAGATCTTATTCCAGAACTCCATCATGAAATTAAAGTAGAGCGTTCCATAATGCAGTTGGCTATGTTTATTTTAGGCGTTATTATGATGCTTACTTTGTTGTTGTTGGAATAGAACTACAGAAATGCCCAGAGAAAATTTTCTTCTTCGGGGTTATAAAAAGTTAAAGGATGGTTCTCATGTAAATGAATTGTT
>JAUXTV010000013.1 GCA_030679025.1 Candidatus Woesearchaeota archaeon | reverse complement strand
GTTCCTGCTCTCACTCGAGCTTCCTGGATGATAGCATCTACTCCTTCTCTAGTAAAGTGAGGAATTTTTTTATCTTTTCTTACTTCTTGAGCAACGAAAATGGCTACTTTATCTCTGTTTTCCTGATTGTCATCCATGGTGTTATTCATGTATACTTCATACCCATATCCTCTAATTCTGGAACGAAGAGCTGGGTGCATTTTTGGAATAGTATCTGTTGTACCTGCAGCTACGAGAATAAAATCAGTTGGGACTGGTTGACTTCTTACCATCGCACCTGAGGATCTTTCGGATTGACCAGTAATAGGATATTTTCTTTCCTGCATGGCAGAGAGCAGTTCTTGTTGTGAATGTTTGCTCAAGGCTCCTACTTCATCAATGAAAAGGACTCCTTTGTTGGACTTGTGAATCATACCTGGGACTAAGCGCTCGAATGCTGGAGTACCTAAACCACCTGAATTTTTACAGAGAATGCCATTTACGAAGAGATTACCTGTTGCTGTTGTTAAATTGTAGAGATATCCCTTATAAGGCACTTTTTCTATGTTCTTGATTTTTTCTGTTTTCAGCTTCATTATTTCCTTTTAAGACATTTCTCTTTTTAAAGGTAGTGCTTTTTTCACCGAAATTAATTGAGGACTTCGTAAACGAGATTTAAATAAGAATTATTGAGTTTGACGCATTTTTTTAGTTTTAAAGCACTTATGTGTATAAGATCTTTTTCTGAAATTAGAGATTTTCCATCTACTAGTGTTGCAGTATTTTTTCCACCTATTAAGACTGGTGCAATCACTAAAGAAAGCTCATCAATCAATCCGGCTCTTATTAGTAAAGAATTCATTGTTCCTCCAGATTGTATTGTAACTCTATTAATATCAAACTCTTGTCTTAATTTTTTAAATAACCCTGGAAAATCTATCTTTTTATGGTAATATATGACTTTTAAGTTATCTTTTTCCCTCTTAAATGCTGGATGTTTTTTGTTAGTTGTCACGAGATAAAGAACTTTACATTTTTTTGTTAGATTATCTAATCCGATGTTGTTTAAATGGGGTTTATTGTCTACGATAATAAAACTAACAGGCAGTTTGACTATCTCTTTCTTCTTTTTATTCATCCCTATTTTTGCCATGACTCTTCCAGTGTTAAATGAATGTAGGTCTGTTCTCATTTCTAAATCATAATATTGTTTTAAACCTTCTACAACTCCTTTGATTTTCGGCAAGTCTTTATCTACATCTCTTTGATCTATACTTCCTGTAGAAATTTTACCATCGACGGAAGAAAGCATAAACAAAGTATTGAACGTTCTACTTTTCATTTTTAAGAGAGGTATACTCAATTTATTAAACTTTCTTCTTTTGTTCATTTTTAGTCTTCTTCAATTTCATATTCTTCTACATTTATCTGATTCATATCTATTTTGAGCCTTTTCAATTCTTTTTTTGCTTCACTTTTATTTATTACACTCTCTTTAAAGAATTGGAGATCATAAAGCGTCCCTGAACAGCTCCAACCAGCACTGGTTAATTTTTTTACTATATCAGCTACATTCTCTAAATGTTCTTTAAGATATTTTCCTTGAGCCCTAAACATTTCTCCGTCAGTAATCTCTTCACCTTCAATGTCCATATCCCAACTCGGCTTTCCATAAAGTCCTATACTTATGTTGATCATTTTTTGACCACCTCACACAAATGGAAGAAGTTACTCTTTAATGCAATTATGGAGAAATTTCCGAAAAATCTCTTGAACTAGACGAAAACTTTACGAATATCATATATCTATTTCCAGAAAATCTTCAAAATTATGCAAAATTTCCAAAGCTGCCGGAGACAATTTGAGTAGTGTGGCTGCAGACTCTTCAGAGTAGCCCATCGTGAGCAAATCATCGAATCGTTGACGTTTGATAGCTGAGAACTCATTCATGGTATTTAGGAGCTTTTCTTGTTTGTATTTGCAATAGTTCATTTTTGTCAAAGTTATGAAGTTAGTGACGTTTTCGAACTCTGTCGAGATTAATACTCTATAAATTTTAGTTGGTATTCCTGCTCTATTTACTTTTTTATGATCATTGACTGATATTTTTCCTGTTTTGATGCCTTTCTTATTGAGGTAGTCTGCTATTTCTTGCAAGAACTCTATTCTGTTGTCCGCGAATTGATCTGTGCCTGTTATTCCTAAGGAAAAACAATCCAAGAACCTTCTATCTATATGCACTTTTGGTATTCCTATTTCTCCACCAAAAAAGGAACCAAAAAATTCATCTTGTATCTCTTCTTTACTTTCTTTTATCCAATTGGGAATCTTTAATGGAATGAATGATTTATCTCCTAAAGGAGCACCTAATGCTATAAAAAATCTTATAACTGCACGATTTGTATTTTGATAACACCAAGAATGTCCCCATTCGCCACCCTCAATAATTCTTGAATTTTCTTCAATTTCATTTCCGAATAACTTCTTTAGATCTTCACCAAATTCTT
>JAUXTV010000008.1 GCA_030679025.1 Candidatus Woesearchaeota archaeon | reverse complement strand
CCTAACCAATGTCCTTAAGCTCATAAGTTTTATAAACGAGGTTCTTTTGCTTGTTCTATGGTTTTAGATACCTTAGGCAATTCCTTGAAAAATACACTGAAAAAGATAGCACAAGCTGTTTTTGTCAATGATAAATTGCTTGATGAGTTAGTTCGAGAGATTCAAAGAGCATTATTACAAGCAGATGTAGATGTCAAATTAGTCTTTGAACTTACTACTGCCATTAAACAACGCGCTAAAGATGACAAACCTCCTGCAGGCGTTACACAAAGAGAATATTTAGTCACTATTGTTTATCAGGAATTGGTTAAATTTTTTGGAGAAGAAAAAAAAGGCATTATCATTACTAAGAAAAAACCTTTCACAATTATGATGCTTGGTTTATATGGTAGTGGAAAGACGACGACCATTGGAAAATTAGCAAAATATTATCAAAAACGAGGACATAAAGTTGCGGTTGTAGGATTAGATGTTCATAGACCCGCGGCATCTTTACAATTACAGCAATTAGCAGACCAATTAAAAATTCCAGCATTTATAGATCCCAAAGAAAAAAATGCTCTTAAGGTTTGGAAAAAACATCAAGACAACTACAGTGAATTTGATATTCTTTTAGTTGATACTGCAGGCAGAGATGCTTTAGATAAAGAACTAGTAGCAGAAATTGAAGAAATCAATAAAGCTGTACAAGCAGATGAACGCTTATTAGTGTTAAGCGCAGATATTGGACAAGCTGCGAAGAAACAAGCACAACAATTTCATGATTCTTGCGGCGTTACTGGGGTTATAGTTACTAAATTAGACGGTACAGCCAAAGGCGGTGGCAGTTTAAGCGCATGCGCAGCAACCAAAGCCCCTATCAAATTTATTGGTGTTGGAGAAAAGATGGAGGATTTAGAAGAGTTTAATCCCGCAGGCTTTGTTGGAAGACTTTTAGGCATGGGCGATGTTGAAGCACTCTTAGAAAAAGCCAAGGAAGCCATGACGCAGGAAGAAGCTGAAGACTTAGGCAAAAAAATGATGCAAGGAAATTTTTCTTTGATAGATCTTCATGGCCAATTGAGCGCCATGCGCAAAATGGGACCTCTCAATAAAATTATGGAAATGATTCCTGGCATGAGCAAATTACAAATGCCTAAAGAAGCTTTACAAGTCCAAGAAGAAAAGATTATTTTATGGAGATATATTATGGACAGCTGCACCAAAAAAGAATTAGAGCATCCTGAAATCTTAACTAAAAATAGAATTGAACGCATTGCAACTGGAGCAGGCGTACAAGCAAGAGATGTTAGAGATCTTTTAAAGCAATATAATCAAAGCAAGAAATTCATGAAAATGATGAAAGGCCAAAACCCCGAAAAAATGATGAAAAAGTTCGGGGCGATGAAATTCAAATAATATTTAATGAGTTCTGTAGACAGCCATACTTCCATATTCCATTGGTCCATCTACTCTTCTTTTTCCACTAGGGCTTGAGAAATGCATTCCTTGATTAGCTATTTGTTCTCGCGTAAGTACAGTTCCACTTGTCATTGCTGCTATTGTTTCTCTGTCTTCTGCATCAACTGATTCTATGCTACCACATAGTGTTACTGGCCGTTCTTCTGTATGATGAACTGTAGAACCCATTGTTGCAATTCTTGTTCTATCACTTCTACTTTGAATACTGTCGTCTTCAGGATCTACACTTCTTTGTTTTTCTGTCATTTTTATCCCCCTAACTCTCTTTATTTATACTTATTTGATATGTATTTTTGGCAAACTACATGTTTATAAATCTCCGCTTTCTTCTCAGTAAGTAAAGAGGTGATGCAATGCTTACTATTTGTGAAAGCTGCGGACAACATTTTCACATAGGCAGTGAGGAAGAAGAATTAGGAGATTATTTTTGCATGCAATGCAGAAGTGAATAACTATGGTAGACCAAGGCGCAGAAGCAATTATTACTATCAAAGGCAATAAAGTCATTAAACAACGTATTCCCAAGACTTATCGTATTTCTGAAATTGACACCAGACTGAGAAAATTAAGAACTAGAAGCGAAGCTAAACTCTTACAGAAAGCAGAAGGCATCGCACCTCAAGTTCTTGATGTCAATGAACACACTATGTCTATTACTATGGAGTATCTCAAAGGAGCATTATTCAAAGATGTTTTTGATACACTTTCAACATCACAAAGAAAGCACTACTTACATGAGTTAGGAAAAAAGATTGGTCACTTACATGACAAAGATATTGTACATGGGGATTTAACAACTTCAAATATGATCGTTACTCCAGATGGACTTAAGATTATTGACTTTGGACTGGGATCTGTTTCTAAAAAGTTTGAAGACAAAGCTGTTGACTTACATCTCTTACAACAAGCACTGCATAGCAAGCATTATACTCATAGTGCAGAAGCATTTCTTCACGTTTTGGAAGGCTATAAGACGTCTCAAGGACATGTACTTGTACTGAAGCAACTAGAAAAAGTTGAGAAACGTGGGAGACATAAACAGAAGAATGTGATGTTCTAATTACTTTAGGCCTACCACCATCCACCATCTAGAGTTCCATTGAAGGGATTAACTTCAACTTTATTTACTTCTTCAATTTTTTCTATTTTTGTTGTCTTTTTAAAACCACATAACTTTCTCCAAGGTGTTAACACATATTTTCTGAAAGGTCTAGAGGTTGCAGTAGCAATTCCAGCACCCATTAATAAAGAATAACTTATTTGTTTAGCGTCTGCTCCTGTTGTAGCTAGGATTCCAGCATAGACTGGGGTGTATGTGCTTACCATTGCTACAGTGTCCAATACACATGCTTTTAGACCACCCTTTTTCAAATCTATTTTATATTTGTCAGCTAAATAATCTGCTACTTTTGTGTATACTCTAGCAACCCCAACATCTACAAGTGCTGCAGCTGCTCTTGATTGTATAATCTGCTCTCCTTCGAGTCCGTTATGAGCTTCCATAGTAGCCATAAGAGGAGCATAAACTCCTACTTTAGCACTAGTGTCTATAGCCCAGTTTCTAAAGCCTTGTACTATTTTTTCTGTAAGGGTTGATTCTTTGTGTTGTAATCTTTCTTCGAGGTTGGTGTTTGTCATTGTTGTTGTCTCCTTACTCTCTGTAGGGACTCTTGTCTATATCAATACTTGTCCACCAAAATGGATGACAATAGAAAAGCTTTTAATAGTCTGAATTATTGTTTATTTGATGCGCAAAGAACTAGTCTTGAAGGAATTTGGACTTACTGATAAAGAAATAGAAGTTTATCTTACACTTTTACCTTTAGGAAGCATTAATCTTCAAGTATTAGCCAAGAAAGTAGACTTACCTAGGACGACAGTTTACAATACCCTTACTTATCTTGCTACTAAAGGGCTTGTATCCAAAATAATCAAGAACCATATTACTTATTTTGGAGCTGTTGATCCCCATAAACTCATTGATACTCTTAATCAGAAAAAGGAATTGGTTCTTTCTGTCCTTCCTGAACTGGAGAGTTTGAAATCCTATGTCAAGGAATCTTCCACTGTAGAAATTTATGAAGGATTTAAAGGCATATCTACTATTCTGGCAGATATCTTCAAACAAAAACAACAAACTTATTACTTTGGCTCCTATTCAAAATCTGCAGAAATACTTCAACACCTTCCTAAGCATTATAGAGTATTAAGATTAGAGAAAAAGATTCCAGCAAAAATAGTTATTGACACTTATGATGAAGAAACTTTTCATACACCCGCTTATAAAAAGATTACAGAGATACGTTTTCTTGATTCACTTAAGGATTTTCCCTGCATGATTTTTATTTATGGCACTAAAGTCGCTCTGTATACTGTTCAAGGAGATCTGGTTGGAATTATTGTCAAAAATAAAGAATTTTCTCAAGCTATGCACTTGATCTTTACTCTCTACTGGAATCAAGCTCAACGTGTAAAACTTTGATTTCTAACTATCGAAAGGTTCAAAAAGTCTTTCTTAGGTAGCTTTCTTATTAGCCCCGTCGTCTAGCGGTCAAGGATATAGCCCTTTGGAGGCTGTGACGGCAGTTCGAATCTGCCCGGGGCTATCACAATCTTTATAAATCGTTTTTTGTGTTGAGACAGTACATGGCAAGACTTTATTCCAGAAAGAAAGGCAAGAGCGGCAGTAAGAGACCTACTGTAAGAGTTAAGCCTGCCTGGGTAACTTATGACGAAAAGACTGTAGAACAATTAGTTGTTAAGATTGCTAAAACTGGAAAAACTGCAAGCACTATTGGTATTGAATTACGCGATACTTATGGTATTCCTGATGTCAAAGCCATTACTAAAAAACCTATTGGCCAAATTCTTGTTGAACATAAAATTATCAGCAAATTACCTGATGACTTAAAAGCTTTAATTAGGACTGATATCGCTTTAATGAAACACATGGAAATCAATAAGAAAGACATGCCAGGAAAACGTGGCTTAAGTTTATGCGCAAGCAAAATTGGTCGTTTAGTCAAATATTATAAAAGAACCAAAGTTTTACCTATAGATTGGAAATACGACAGAACTAAAGCAAAGATTTTAATAGAACAATAATTTCTTTATTTTATCAAAGGGGGTTTACCACATTGGATCTTTACGCATACGTCCAGCAAGCAGCTGCTCGTTTTAAGCAGCTACCTAGTTCTCAACCTGTTAGAGTTATTGCAAACTATGATGCAGATGGCATTGCTGCTGCAGCGCTCTTGTTAAAAGCATTACAACGAGAAGGAAGAACTTGTGCTGTAAGTGTTATAGGACAATTAAGTACTGAAGTCATTACCTCTTTTCAACATGAGCCTTATGGCACTTATTTCTTTTTAGATTTAGGAGCAAATATGTTAACACCCTTAACTACAAATCTCTTAGGAAAACATCTTTTTATTTTTGATCATCACTATTTTGACAAAGCACTTTCCCAAGAAGCAGATGCTGTGCATGTTAATCCTTATCTTTGTGGCATGGACGGAACCAGAGATATTTCCGCGTCTGGAGTCACTTACTTATTTGCCTGCTGTTTGAATTCAAGCAACAGAGACTTAAGTGTTTTAGGATTAGTAGGAGCATTAGGGGATGCACAAGAGGCTCATGGATTTCAAGGCATGAACCAAGATATTCTTCAAGATGCAGTTGATCTCGGACTGATAGAAGTCAAAGAAGGCATTCGCTTATTTGGAGCACGAACAAAACCTTTGTACAAAGTGTTGAGCCAATGCACTAATCCTTACTTACCTTCTATTACAGGCAACGAACGTGCAGCTTTATCTTTTTTGGAAGAACTTCATATTCCTGCAAGAGACAGCAATGGCTTTCGATGGCTGCATCAACTCCAACGTGAAGAATTGCAGAGATTATTTGATGGTCTGCTACTTAGAAAAGTAGGAGGCATAGAAACTACGGAAAAATTATTTGGTCCCTTGTACTTACTTCCGAGACAAAAGATAGATACACCCTTACATGATGCTCGAGAATTTGCCACCTTGTTAAACGCTTGCGGAAAAACCAATAAATCTTCTTTAGCTTTGGGAGCTTCTTTAGGAGATGCTACTTGTCTTGATAAAGCCATGACTCTTTTATCTAGTTATCATCGTGAAATTACTTCAGCACTTCGCTGGTTTTATGAACAACGTGGAAAAGCTGTAGTAGAACAAGAAACTTATGTCCTGATTCGAGCGGAAACTACTATTCGTGATTCCTTGATAGGCGTTATTACTTCTCTTCTCTCAAAAAGCAGTCTTTATCCTGAAGGCACTGTCTTGATAGGACTAAGCCAAACTCTTAGTGGTGAAATTAAAGTTAGTTGCCGTATCAGCGGAGATAGCGAACGAGGACCTGACTTACGACGCTTGATGCACGATACTATTACTCTTACTGGCGGACATGGAGGAGGTCATCCTATTGCAGCTGGAGCTGTTATTCCCCAAGAAAAAGAAGAGCTCTTTATCACTACTTTAATAGATAGACTTCAAAAACAACTTCTAGAAGAGCATCTCTAACTTGCTAAGACTCCTTCAAAATTTAATGTTTGACAGCGTCATAAACTACAACTCTATTTCCTATCTTTTTCTTGAATGGATATGCACTCAGCTTTTTTTTGATATTTTTTCACTAGAAAACTTTTACCCACTCCAAGTGCTTCAATAATTGCGATTATCTTTGGCTCCATAGTACGTCTAATTCTCTTAAATTATTTAATATTTTTGCAAATTCTTCATTTCTTCTTACAAATTCCTTCATAGCTTCTTCAGGATTCATAGCATAAGGATGAGTTATACCATAAAACTCTATATTTGTTGCGCCCATTCTTCTAGCTTCTGAACAATCCTCACCATCAGAAACTAAATCCCCTACATATGTAAAAACTCCATCATGACCTGTTGCCAATCTATGAAGCTCGATAGCCTTACCTTGAAATGGATTTTCTATTCTATCTAGATAATGCATTAATCCGTCTCTTTGAAACCTTTTTTGTACTCCTTCTGGTGTTTCATTAGTCACAATGAATATATTCTCATGGCCTAGAACTTTTTCTGCACCTTGTAAAGCTTCTTTAGCACCAGGGATCATGTGTGGCGGGTTAGCTGCTTTGAATCTTCTAATAAATTCATCAAGTACGAACTCTATATGCTCTTCTCTAATTCCTAAATCTCTATAAAATCTTCTCCAGTCTCTTGATTGAAACTTTGTTTTATACTCTTCTCGAGAGACCTTTTCATACCTTAAGTCCCTTCTTATACCTTCATCTACATCAAAGCTGAGTGTTAAAGTATCATACAATGTTCCATCCAAATCAAATGCTAATCTCATACTTTTCAGAAGATTAAAACTCTATATAAACCTTATCTTTTTAGTTATTATATAGTAGTTACATATTCTGGATTTTACCTATTTGCAGCTCTCCCTTTAACGATTTATCTTTCCCCTATAGAAAGTTTTATAAGGCATATTTTGAGGACATACTCCTATGGCTGTTCAAAGCACTATAGACCGTAAAAAGCGTAAGAAATGGTATACTGTTCTAGCTACTAAAGACCTTCAAGAATTATATTTGGGTGAAACTTTAGCAGAAGCACCAGAAGAATTACTAGGTAGACATCTCCATTTGAATTTAATGACTCTACTCAATGATCCTAAAAAGCAGTCTATTACAGTTCACTTTGCCATCAAAGAACTTCGAGGCGATATAGGTATAGCTTCTTTAGTTCATTATCAACTGAATAACTCTTACTTGAAACGCTTGGTGCGCAAGACTTCCAATAAAATGGAAGAGTCTTTTGTCATGACTACGAAAGATGGTCAGCTTTGCAGAATTAAACCTGTTCTTTTTACCCGTCATAAAGTCAACAACTCAACATTAACTTCTCTTCGCAAGAAAGCAGAAGAACACCTGAAACAAATTTTTACACAATATACCTTGTCTGAATTGTTCCAATTTATTATCTCCAACAAATTACAAATGGAATTAAAAGCAGCATTAAAGAAGATTTATCCTATTTCTTCCTGCGAAGTTAAAGCCTTTTACACTGAGCAACAAACTGGTGTTCAACAACCAATTCCAGTAGCTCAACCACAAACTATATAACTCTCTTCACTTTTCCTCTTCTAGAGGTTGAGATCTTTGAAGCTAACTTATCTTTTTTTATTTGCCTTTTCGATTCTTTTCTTAGGTTTATTTTCTGCTGAACTACTTCAAACTCC
>JAUXTV010000213.1 GCA_030679025.1 Candidatus Woesearchaeota archaeon | reverse complement strand
CAGTATTTCTCTAGATTCATATAGGGCGGAGGTAAGACCTAAGTACCAGTTCCATTTAACTTTATTTAGCACTAAATAAATAAGCTCCTTATTATCATATCCTTTTTTATATCCCAATTCTCTTTCTTCTATTGAATTTATATAATAATAATCAAGGAATATCCTTTTTATGTAACCGTGTCTTGATAAATACCAAAAGGCATTGGAGATATTTACTTTTTTTATCGAATCATTATACTCCTTGATAATTTTGAGTATATCTGATTTATATGATATTTTTTCGCATCTTGTAGATACTGCTAGATAAATAGTTTTTAGTTTTCCCATGAAATAGTAAGAATTATAGAATATATAAAGCTTTCTAACTAGTTTCTAATACTGCCACTTATTGACATTATCAGTAACAAGATCATTATAATAATTTAGATTAAGCCATGAAGAAGATGGAATTAAATATAGTGAAGATGAGACAGTTAGATTTATACCTTATGAATTTGAAGATGATTTTTATTATTTCTTAGCTTGCTTCCAAACAAGATTAAAGTATTGCAAATAAGACTGGCTAGCTTCCTTGCTCTTAATCAAAAAAACAACAGGTTTCGGAATAACAAGAATGGTTGCCACATAATTCTTGAATCTATTAGGTCAGTCAGTTGAAAGTATGTTAAGTAAATCTAACATAGAATCGAATCTAGGTTAAAAAGAGATAACATAGATTTAGCGCACTGTCAACATAGAGGAGGCTTTCTTAAGTAAACAATGCATACTTATTCCAGTTCACCTTACCCGACATCGAACAGTATTTAGAATGTATTTAGAGTAACCTTTATATGGTTCTTTTTGTAGTAAGTAAGTATGCTTTCCATAAAAAATCTCAACGCGGGTTATGAAGAGTTGCATATTTTACATGATGTCAGTCTCAACGTCAAAGCGGGAGAAATAGTTGCGTTAATTGGTCCAAATGGCGCTGGAAAAAGTACTATCATCAAATCCATTTTTAATATCGCTAAAGTCATGTCTGGAAAAATAATCTTTAAAGAAAAGAACATCACCCATCTGAAGACGCATGAGTTAGTGGAGTTAGGCATCAGCTATGTCAATCAAGGAAGAATTAATTTCACAAACTTAACAGTAGAGGAAAATCTAACTCTGGGTGCAGAACTCATACAGGAAAAAGAAGTTGTAGAGAAAAATCTAGCAGCAATCTATAAAAAATTCCCAATCCTCCATGAACGAAGAAAACAATTAGCCTTTGGTCTCAGCGGCGGTCAGCAACAATTTTTGGCAATTTCCCGTTCCTTAATGCAAAATCCCTCTTTATTGCTCATGGACGAACCTTCTCTAGGATTATCTCCCAAAGCGCAAACAGAAATTTTTGCTACCATCAAAAAACTCAGAGATGAAGGCATTGCTATAGTTATTGTAGAACAAAATGCTAAAAAAGCTATTGAACTCGCAGATAGAACTTATCTCTTGGAAGAAGGAAAAATAGTCTTGGAAGGAAATAAGTCCATAGTCAAGCATCCCAAGATCAAGAGCGTCTATTTGGGCGGGGCTTAAGAGAATATAGGGATATGTTCTAACATCGGGTTTATATAGTGTTTTGTTGTAGTGCTGGAGATGTCAGAATATATATCACAGGTGTTTCCTATTCTTTGTAAAGGAAGAGATACTGAAGGAAATGAATGCTTGGAAAAAGCAGTGCAAGTTGAAGTAAAAGTGTCTCAGTCGCCAGGCACTAATAGCATTTCAAGTCAAGTAACCTGCCCTTATAATACAGGAGGCCATGGTCAAAGATGTACTGCATTTGATCTTGGAACAGTGGAAAAGACTGGTCAAGGTATTCTTTGTCCTTATGCATTTGACATTCCTTATGCACTTGAACGACGAAAATAAATGTTTCCCCTATTTTTTATAGTTTCATCTTTCTAAAAAGCTATATAAACACCAGAAAACCCTATTCCTTCAGGTAAAAAGAGTGTGAAACATGGCTGAAGAAGACGCAGGTGTACCAGCACCAACAGCAGGAATTTCTTTTCATATAGACTCTGTTCCAGAAGTTATTACCCTGCCAGACGCGCATGATAAGACTCAATTGAACATAATATATCCTTTGATTCCTCCCTATGCTTTTGCTCACATCTACTGGGATCCTGCCAATGATGAATTGAAATATGAAGTCGAAGAGCCAAAATTAGAGGACAATGAAGCACATATTCTCAGCGTGGTAGAAAAAGGCATTGAAGAATTAATCAATATAAGTTTTATTAATGTCAAAAGAACAGACGTAGTTATTGTCTATCTGGAAAAGAATATTGCAGTGTTGTTGGCAGAGTTAGGTATCAAAGTCTCAGAAGAAACTTTCTCCAAGATTATGTATTACATTTATAGAAATTTTGTAGGTTTAAATCAGATCGAGCCTCTGATGAAGGATTATTTTATTGAAGACATAGAATGTAACGGAGTCAATGCTCCTTTGTACATTGTCCACAGGAAGTACAGAAATATTAAAACTAATATTATTTTCAAAGATCCGCAAGAATTAACTTCATTCGTAGAAAAGCTAGCGCAAAAATGTGGTAAATATATCTCTTATGCTCATCCTATCTTGGATGGAAGACTTCCAGATGGCAGCCGTGTCAATGCG
>JAUXTV010000209.1 GCA_030679025.1 Candidatus Woesearchaeota archaeon | reverse complement strand
GTAATACATTCTTGATCATTGAATTTAGCTACTGGCAAGATTGTGGATATTTTTTCTCCCTCTGCTAGACGCACTAAATTGACAATGGCTTTTCCTTTTGCATAGCGTGATGCTGTCGGTACTTCATAGGCTTTTAACCAGTGCACTTTTCCTTGATTGGTAAAGAATAACAAATAATTGAGATTTGAGGTTGTGAAGACATTCTTGACTACATCATTATCTTCTCCAGTTTCTGCACCAATAATACCTTGGCCACCACGTTTTTGCTGTTTATAGGTTTCTACTGGTAGTTTTTTGATGTATCCTGCATGGGTGATAGTGACTACTACTTTTTCTTCCTTGATTAAATCTTCATCTTCAATGATTTCTTCACCGTCCGCTATCTCTGTTCTTCTCTTGTCTACATATTTTTCTTTAAGCTCTAGGAATTCTTGCTTGATGATAGAAAATATTCTCGGCTCTGAAGCTAGAATGTCTTTGAGTTCTTGAATTATTTTTTTAAGATCTTCATGCTCTGTTTTTAATTTTGCTGTTTCCAGAGAAGTTAATTTCTGCAAGCGCATATCCAAGATCGCGTTAGCTTGAATTTCTGACAATGTAAATTTAGTTATCAATCCTTGACGAGCTACATCGACGTTATCTGCTTCTTTGATTAATTTGACAACCGAATCAATCTGATCTAAAGCTACTATGAGCCCAAGAACAATATGGTTTCTATCTTCTGCTTTTTGCAATTCAAATTGTGTTCTTTTAATGATTACTTCTTTTCGATGAGCAATGTGATACTTGATAGCTTCTTTGATGTTAAAAATAATCGGCTGATTTTCGTGGATTGCAAGCATAATAATACCAAATGTTGTTTTGAGCATGCTTTGTGCATAGAGCTGATTGAGGACTAGCTGCGGATCTGCACTTTTTTTCAACTCGAAGACAATACGCAATCCTTCACGATCACTTTCATCGCGAATATCAGAAATGCCCTCTATGACTCCATCCTTGACTAATTCTACAATATTTTCAATCAGTATAGTTTTGTTAACCATATATGGAATTTCTGTGACTATAATCTTTCGATCTTCAATAGTAGTTTTTGCTTTAACAATAATTTTTCCTTTTCCTTTTTCATAGGCTTCTTTTAATCCGCTTAAACCAGAGATAATGCCTCCAGTTGGGAAATCTGGACCTTTGATATATTGCAATAATTGCGCAATTTCTACATTAGGATTATCAATAACAGCGATGGATGCGTCAATTACTTCACCAATATTATGTGGGGGGATGTTAGTTGCCATTCCTACTGCGATACCAGTGCTTCCATTGATCAGCAAGTTTGGTAATTTTGAAGGAAGTACTGAAGGTTCACGTTCTGTGTTATCATAATTGGGAACAAATTGCACAGTTTTCTTGTCAATATCTACCAACATTTCTTCTGCTATTTTTTTGAGACGCGCTTCTGTATATCTCTGGCTTGCAGCTTTAAAATCGCTACTCCCAAAATTTCCTTGACCGTCAACTAGTGGATACCGCAAAGAGAAATTTTGCGCTAAACGAACTAAACTATCATAAATTGCCATGTCACCATGAGGATGATAACGGCCCATACATGTTCCCACAATTCTTGCAGATTTTTTGTACGCCTTGTTATGTGTCAATCCCATTTTATGCATAGTAAATAAAATTCTTCTATGTACTGGCTTTAATCCATCGCGAATATCAGGCAATGCTCTGGAAATAATAACAGACATAGCATAATCTACATAAGATTCCTTCATTTCCTGTTCAATTAATCGTTGCTGAATGTCTTCTTCTGCCATGTTAAATATCCAAGTTCTTCACGTCTTTAGCATGCTCCATAATAAAGTCACGACGAGGTGCAACTTCTTCCCCCATTAAGACTGAGAACATTTCATCAGCTTCTGTAGCATCTTTGATGGTAACTTGATCTAATTTTCTTCGTGTTTTGTCTAAAGTTGTTTCCCATAACTGCTCTGGATTCATCTCACCCAGACCTTTGAATCGTTGAATTGCAACACCCTCTCCACCGATTTGACTTACTATAGCATCTCTTTGTGCATCGCTGTAAGCATAATGTATTTTTTTGTCCTTTGTTATTTTATAGAGTGGGGGATTTGCTAAGTAGAGATATCCTCTTTCAATTAAAGGACGCATGTAACGATAGAAGAAAGTAAGTAGCAAACAACCTATATGTGCACCATCAGTATTATGTAATGTAAGCCCTCCCAAACCACCAATAAAACTTCGATTGAGATCGACTCCAATATCATAAACCCACTTCTCTTTTGTTTCTATTTTTTCAACTCGCAATACTTTGACTGCTTGGAAGTCTTTTGAGACATTGATGACATATTTTCTATCTGTTCCTCTTTTTGCATCTTGGATATATTTCTGCAATACCTGCGCATTCTTATGATCTTTCCATATTTTTCCTGCTTTTTTTAATTGTTCTCTTGAACCAATAATAATATCATATTTTCTGTGATTTGATCTTATCAAAATTCCTTTATAGTAATGGTCTTTGCTTTTTGAGGACACTATAGATGGAAGCATTTCTAATTGGCGATACATAAACGTTATTCCTTCCATTAATCTTTTGGATGTTGTTGTATGATCCATAACTTTCTTTCCTTGCTTTCCATTTTTATCTTTACCATCTACGACTGAACCATCGCTTTGCAATAACCCTCTTAGGAAAGCTATTTGCACTTCTTTTTTTACATTAAACATTACATCGGGAATAAACTTTTCTGGAGCATGTTTTCCCAATAACTCGAATTTTTGTAACAGTAAATAGAAGCTTAGAGAATTAAAGTGCACGATAATGTCTGATTCTCTTTTTTCTAGAATAATATTACAGCCTAAAGCTTTTTTAATTGTTCTTTGCAGATTTTCTAGATAATACTGCTTGTCCTCACCTAAACAGAGACTGAATCTATAAGGATTTTTCTTTCCGAATGATGGGCTTCCATCTCCTACATACCATCCTAAAAGGTACGCAAGTTCTTCCTTCAAAGGCAATTCTAACTTTATTTTATGTGTATGATTCCTGAAATAGAACTCTTTTCCTTTAAGATTTTCTGCATTGAATATTACTGATAAGGGGACTAATAAGTTATAAGTTATGTTTTGTATACTTCTTTCTATTCTTCGGAGATAGTTCTTTAGTAAACTCCATCTTGGCATGACATTGTCGTTTTTATCTTCCCATTGCTGCAAAATAGTGTGATATATTCCGAGTGACTTTCCCATATCTTTTCTTGATAGTTGCACTTCACTTCTTGCTTTTTTTAGTTTTTTCCATTGGATTAAAGGGATATCTACATAAGCATCATCTGGGATATTGTCAAGTTCTCCTTTTTTGAATGCAGCATACATATGTTCTTGCGGCGCGAACTCTTTCAAATCGATAACTATTTCTTTATCTGTTCTTGGTAAAGACCTTGGCATAAGCACATAATCTTCTTTAGTGATATCCTTTGTTGCCTTAGTTATTATTTTTCCTTTGTTGTAAACGAAAACACTGTGATAGGGAGTTATTTTTACTTCATATCCTAAATGCGTCTTTAATTTATAGAGACTTGTTTTTAATGGATGCTTAACAAGATTAATTACCTTCTTTACTTTTTGCTCGCCCGTTGCAACTGCGAGAGAACTAATCTTGAAATCTGAAGGTTGATGACATTGTTCCACAAAATCTCCTATGTATCTTTGCTGTATATTATTTTTTTTGTCAAATAACAAAAGAGGTGTATCTGCTGTTACACTGTCTGCATCTGTCATAATAATAATTTTATGATACCTTACTTTATTGACATCAAATTCTTGGCCAACACCAGCACCAATTGCAGCAATCATAGTAGTAATTTCATTATTCTTGTAAATATTTTCTAACCTAGCTTTTTCTACGTTGAGTACTTTACCTCTTAATGGCAAGATTGCTTGATATTTTCGATCACGACCACCCAAACAACTACCGCCAGCAGAATCTCCCTCTACAATAAACATTTCTGCCTGAGCAGGATCACGTTCCTGACAATCTGCTAATTTTCCAGGCAAAGAACCAGAATCCAAAGCTGATTTACGACGAGTTAGTTCACGAGCTTTTTGCGCGGCTTCACGAGCTTTGGCAGCTTGCAAACATTTTCCCATTATTGTTTTTGCAATGGATGGATTTTCTTCTAAGAATTTTGATAAAGTATCATAGACAATGGAATCTACTAAACCTTTTACTTCTGAATTACCTAACTTTGTTTTTGTTTGTCCTTCAAACTGTGGATTAGGGATCTTGACTGAGATAATGGCTGTTAACCCTTCACGAGTGTCTGGGCCTGTTAATTTTTCATCTGAGACTTTATTCTTTTTGAGATAATCATTAATAGCACGAGTTAATGCTGTAACAAAACCACTATAGTGTGTACCATGTTCTACAGTATTAATATTATTGACGAACGAATGTACTGCTTCATTATATCCTTCGTTATACTGCATAGCAATTTCAACACCAATATTCTCCTGCTCTTTTGAGAAATACAATGGCTCTGGATGAATGGGGTTTTTTGCTTTGTTGAGATGCTTGACAAACGCAATAATACCACCACTATATTCGAAGGTATTTCTTTTGTCTGTACGCTCATCAATTATGTCGATACTTAAACCTTTATTTAGAAAAGCTAATTCTCGCAAACGATTAGCAATAGTATCATAATCAAATTCTGTTGTTTCAAAAATAGTTTTATCAGGCAAAAATGTGACTATAGTTCCTCGACGATTTGAATCACCAATGACCTTAACGTCTGCTAAAGGTCTGCCCTGATTATATTTTTGATAATAAATTTTTTCATCACGCATGACTTTGACTTCTAACCATGTTGATACTGCATTGACACAAGAAACTCCGACACCATGTAATCCTCCAGAGACTTTGTAACTTTTTTTATCAAATTTACCACCAGCATGTAAGACTGTCATGACTAATTCTAGAGCAGATTTTCCTTCTTGCGGATGAATGTCTACTGGAATACCACGACCATCATCTTGCACTGTTATTGATCCATCTTTGTTAATAGTAAGTATAATTTTTTTTGCATATCCCATTAGAGCTTCATCTACACTATTAGCAACAACTTCTTCAATGAGATGATGGAGACCACGGACACCTACGTCGCCTAGATACATGGCTGGTCTCACGCGAACCGCCTCTAAACCTTTGAGAACGGTGATATTCTCAGCATTATATTGTTGTTCAACTTCACTCATTTTGTTCTCCGATCTTATATCTCATCGATGGAATAATAAATGGTCTTACAATTTCTACTAACTTTGCAGTATCATCAACTTTGAATCTGAGATAATAATATTTCTTGTCTCTGAAGCCAATTGTTGGTGATAGATTATATTTTTCTTCAAACCATCTTTTTATTAATTGATGCTCTTCTAATGTAAATGAGTTTGTACAAAAGATAATATATTTTTGTTTTCTAGCATAGCTTCCATCATCACATAACCATATAGATAAACTTCTTGGATTTATTTGATCTAAAATTTCTTTTGTTACATGTTTAATTCCTTCTTTATCATAAAATAATCTTCTAAAATAATTAAATACATAATGTGTGTTTATATCTAAATTATAAGTATTTATTAAATAACCATTAAGCATCTTTTGACTTAACTTTATTCCTTGAGTTTTGAAATGATTTAATATTTCCTGTTTCCATTCAACATATTTTTTTTGCCTTACTGTATGTCCAACACGAAACATACAATTTTTATTTCTTTGACGAACGTTTGCATCGCCTATTGTTGTACCTATTAGTAAATCATACTCTAAATCTGTTAAAAGTAACCTTGGATTTTCTTCTATTGATTTTCTAAACTCTTTTACTTTTTTATATAGTGCTCGTGCTGATAATTTATATATATCATTCTCTTTTGTAAATTGTATAAGCTCTCTCTGTGTTTTGATAGTGGATAATGATGTAACTCTGCTTTTTGCTAACGTTGGAAATAAACTTAAAATTCTTGCTTCATCTTGTGCACGCTTTATTGTTGTACGTGGTATATCTAAATCTAATTCTACTTTTTTTTGATCTCCTCTTTCAAGAAATCTAAACTTATTAATACCATATTCTTTTCTCAGCCTATCTAGATGGTTTACTCTATTCTTGTGGACTTGCAATAAATTCTTCATCACTTTCTCTAGATAGAAAATTACTCAATCTATAAAAGTCTTTCTTACTCTGGGAATGCATTTAAACGTATTTATAGCCTCTTTAGACGATGAAAAGCTTCTACAATTTTTTCCTAGAGGGGGTTAAGCTTGTGCACAGCGTCTCTCATTGAAGCAAATCTTTATATGCAACGGAAACATTTATATACACTTAAAAGTAGTAACTTTTCATGAGTTTAGAAACACGTGTTACCATACTTGAAAAACAAGTAGATCTTCGAGAGTTTGTACAAGATGCAATTCGTGATTTACCAGAAGATACTATTCACTTTACCCCAGAAGGCAAAAATCGCCGATTACGTGCTGATCTTATGCTAATTCCAAAAATAGCTGCTCCTGTTTTAGGACTTCCAGTAAATACAGTTCCTTTTCGTCCAAGAGAAGTAGATTCCCAAGCTACTGATGATCAACTAAATATAGTTACTATTGCTCCTTATACAAAGGGCACCCTTAAGAGGGTTGTTGTACCTCCTGGAGCAACTCATATTAAGATACAAGGCAGTCTACCTCCCATGATTCATTTTAACTACCATGGCATAAACTACCGTATTCAATATAAATAACTAGCTTGTATTTCTTAAGTATCTTCGTAACCTTTATATAACAACTTAAATTACTGTTTCTAGAGGTGACAGGTTTGCAACACGTTTTGAATCATTTGCCCAATAAATTCATTTTAGGCATTCATGCTCCTTTTGAGAAGCGTTTACAAGCGTATAAAGTGCTCCATAAAGTTACTACTCCTGGTATAGCAGTTACTTTGCATAGACCAGCTCATATTCTTTCTGATATGCTCCAAGCTCAAGGATTACCTACGAATAAGCTTTATTTTATTGATACTATGTCCAAGCAAATTCAGTCTCCTTTTGAACTTTCCAATGCCAGCTATGTTGGAGCTCCTTTTGATTTAGGACGTCTAGATCAAGCTATAGAACATGTTGTTAAGGCTCATGGTGTAGGCGCTAAATTTTTGATTTTGGACAGCTTATCTGACTTATTGCATTATTATGATGAAGCTACAGTTTTATCGTTTTTAGACTATTTTTTGGACAAAATGAGGAGACTCCATACTAATCCTATTCTTATCTATGACAAAGGAAAGTTAACTAGAGGCATTATTAAGCGATTACAGTTGTATTGCAATCATTTATTTGAAGTCTAATACTGTTTCTTAACTGTGAATTCTTTACCTTTAACTCTTTCTTCATATGTAGTTGCAAGTCGCATAGCAATATCAAAATATTCTGGCTTCCATACTCTAATCATATGTTCTGATGAATCTACAGAAATCACTGGGTCAGCGCTACGATCATGAATACAAATATCAAGAAGATTTGTAATACTCAAAGGGGTTGTTATCACTTCTTTAGCAATCGCTACTAATTGTTGATGTTTTTCTTCTCGAGCTCTTTCTTCTAGAGATTTTTCAACTACACGGACCATACATTTTATCTTGTTCTTAGAACTTATAAAGATATCTTACTACTGAAGCAGAATTATTCTTCAATAAAGTCTTCAATCTTAGCTGATAATTCTTCATCAGACTTGATTAGACCGCGATTTTTCATGTACTGCTTTGCTAAAATCCAGAAGAATAAACCTAAACTTTTCTTTCCTTTGTTATTACAAGGAACGACAATATCAATGTAGTTGGATTCGTTATTAGTATCACATAAAGCGATGACGGTTGCACCACTCTTGACTGCATCACGCACAGCATCTTTGTCTGGCCATGGGTCAGTGCAGATTAAAACTTTGATTTCTGTGAATTCTTCGAGTTGGATATTAGTCAAGACGCCAGCATGATAGTTACCAGCATAATTACGAACACCAGTTACTTTGGAGAATGCATTGATTGCTTTCCAGCCATTTTCTCTCTTGCCTACCACTAAGATTTCACTAGGTGAGAATTTAGCAACGAATTTTGTTACTAATTCAATACGTTTGTTGATTTCTTGGATATTTAAGACCGCTAAACCATCAGGTCTAATTTTATAGATAAAAGGAGCCATGTATTTGGTTCTGAATTTAGTACCTATGTGCAATCCTGCCTTGAGATAAGTGTCTAAAGGAACTAGGAATTGCTGCTGTTGCTGTTGCTGCTGTGGTTGTTGCTGTTGCTGCTGTGGTTGTTGTTCTACTTGTTCTGTTGTTGTTTCTTCAGCCATAGCAAAGAAAACGCTTATGAGGGTTTATAAAGTTAACTCTGGCCATTTATTATTTCTGGTGTT
>JAUXTV010000119.1 GCA_030679025.1 Candidatus Woesearchaeota archaeon | reverse complement strand
ATTCGTAATGCTATTTTCCTTCTTTTCATACCTAAACCACCCCGAAAGATTCAGTTTGCCGATCAAATTTTCTATTTTTAACCATGATGGTAATTCCATATCTATTGATAGATCAAAATCTTTATTTTCGGCTCAGGTTACTTACACTACACAACCCCTTCAAGCTCATATTTGGTGCAACAGCGATATGCGGAATAAGAACATAGACCCACTGCTTGCCTCCATTGGCCAGATTAAATACCGTTGCGGATTCGCAATATTTCTTGCCGGCCTCGGCCTTTTCTTGAACTTCGGTATCATCAATATCTTTCTCGGCTTTAATTTCGACCATAAAGATCGTGTCGGCGGTCTCTACCACAAAGTCGGGGTGATAGCGTTTTGAATTGTACTTCCAATAAAGCTCGAACTGCGAATCGGCCGGGCGGAGCCACTTCAATACATCCGTATCCTTTTCCAAAATAGCGGCAAAATCCTTTTCGGATTTAGAATCAAATTTGTACAGATTATGACAAGCTTTTTTGAATCCACTAAATACTTTTGAGGGGATGGTGTTTGTCGGCGTGATTGTCTCGGTATAGTGATGCACGCTATCGGCTGTATATTTTGAAAAGTTATGTGGCTTTATACGATCAAACGGATAGACCAACGGTTCTTCAAAACCGGAACTTTCCAAATAAAAATGCTGTTGCAATTGGGCATAAATATACTTGCCGATTTCTCGCTTGTGATAAAGCACGATGTTCTCCAAATCTTCCTCGCTTCGGGCATTGCCAAGCTTAGCGATAGCTTGTTTGGCTAATTTATATAACAGCTCAGACTCACGGTCATAATCTACTTCCGGATAGTTGATCAATTCGTTTACTAAAATGTTTTCTGGAGTATCACGCTCAACTCCCGAACTTTCACTTTGCAAGATTTCACTTTCGTTGGTACGCAAGGTACGGCGAATAATTTCCTCCGATACTGGCTGATAGTTTAGGCCGGCAACATCAAGATCAAAATCTTTAAAGCCGGATTTTACATCGTGTTTTTGTTGGATAAGCACGCGCGGAATCGGGATCGTCTTATCAATCAGCTCAGAAACGACTGACTCATATTCTTGCTTGGCCGCTTCAACAATGGCCGACTTAAACAAATTTTGTTGTGGGTTGCTTTCAATACTTGTGACTATTTTTTCAAAAGCCAGTTTGCGAATCTCGTCGCTATTCAAGTCATTGATATTTTTAACGCTCGCACCAAGAGCATTCACGGCTTCCGTGATCAACTGTTCAGCTTCCAAAAC
>JAUXTV010000206.1 GCA_030679025.1 Candidatus Woesearchaeota archaeon | reverse complement strand
TCTACAACTCGGCCAATCCCGACGCGCACTTTGCCACAACGGGACCGGAATTGTGGGAGCTGACCGCGGGCCGGATCACGCACGTCGTGGGCGCGGCCGGCACAGGGGGAACGCTGACCGGCACAGGGCGCTACCTGAAGTCGAAGAACCCGAACGTGCAGATTGTCGGCGGCGATCCGCAGGGGTCGATCCTGGCCGAGCACTGGCGCAGCCAGGGCGCCAACAAGGTCGAGGGCACGCCGTACAAGGTGGAGGGCATTGGGCAGGACAAGGTGCCAGGAACGCTCGACATGAACGTCATCGACGAATATCAGACGGTCAGCGACCGCGACGCCTTTGCGATGGCGCGACGACTGACCCGAGAGGAAGGAATGTTCGTGGGAGGCTCGTCGGGGCTGATCACGCACGTGGCGCTGAACGTCGCCCGTCGGCTGAACGACCCCAACGCGCTGGTGGTGACCTTCCTGTGCGACACGGGCGAGCGCTACCTGTCGAAACTCTTCAACGACGAATGGATGCGCGAGAACCAGATGCTCGACAGCGAGAAAGCGACGCTGGGCCAACTGCTGGAGGCCAAGACGGGGGCGACTCCCGTGGTGGTGAGCACGGTGCCGGGGGCAACGGTGCGGCAGGCGCTGCGGCTGATGAGCCTGCACGACGTTTCCCAGCTGCCGGTGATGGACGGCACCAACTGCGTGGGATCGGTGAGTGAAGGCGTCCTGACCTCCAAGGGACTCGAGGACTCGAAGGTGCTCGACAAGTCAGTGGGCGACGTGATGGATGCGCCGTTCCCGGTGGTGGACGAAGGGCAGTCGGTGGACAGCGTCGTGAAGCTGGTGAGCAAGAGCAACCCGGCGGTGCTGGTGCGCCGCAACGGCGCGATGGCCGGCATCCTGACGCGGTCGGACCTGCTGCACTTCCTCATGGCCCGGTGAGCACCATGAAGATCACGGTGATGATGGGCGGCGCCTCGGCGGAACGCGACGTGTCGCTTGCCTCGGGTGCACGGGTGGTAAATGCATTG
>JAUXTV010000205.1 GCA_030679025.1 Candidatus Woesearchaeota archaeon | reverse complement strand
CCTACAATCACTAGAGCTAGAGTTAATGGAGAAACATGCTGCAAAAGCCAGGGACTTAAGGAGAGAATAATAACTGAGACTAAATTAATATGCACTCCTGGAGTGATACCAGTGAAGATGCCTATTAAACAACCGACAAATAATCCTACAAGTAATTCCATAATGAGCATCTTAGAAGACCTGTATAGTTTTTGCTTCTATCTCTAGCTTGCTTTCAAATTCTTTGACAATTCCTTGGACTTCTATTGTGTCTCCTTTCTTGATGGTTATCTCTTTTTTTTGAAAGAGGATTACTTTAATTTCACCAGTTGCATCTTGGACTTGCATGATTGTTACACTGGGATTTTCTGTTAGTGTATTGATTTTTCCTTTAATTTTTACTTCTTTATCGATGGATTGATTTGTTATATTTTGTATTGAAGAAGCGCTTACTTGCTGCTCCTCTGCTATGAGTAATAACAGTAATATGCCTACTAAAGAGCATAGCAATGCGATTTTCGATAGTCTTTGTTCGTCCATAGAATCTACTATAAATCAATGAAATCTTTAATACTGTCGTAGACGTCTCCGGAAATACACTTAGATTCTTCGTAACCTTTCCGGCACTGAGTCTATTTTTTTCGAATTATAACTCAAATTGTCATTTATTTTATTCTATTTACGGAAGAATTTTATTTTAACTTTTTAATCATAGATATGCTCTATTAATTCCTTAATTTCTTTGGCTTTTTTCTTTCCAATTTTATCAACTTCTTGCAGTTCTTCTTCAGTAGCATTCATTATATTCTTGATAGACTTAAACTTATTTAACAGATTCTTTGCTAGGGTTGGACCTACACTAGGCAGAGCTTCCATAAAATATTCCTGCTGCTGTTTTTTTGTTAGTGATTTTCGCTTTGCTAATAGACTCATAACACGTGAAGGCTTTTCCAATCTTTTTGCGATGATTGCTAAAAGTGATGCAGTATCTCTAAAGTTTTTTGTATGTAAAATCGGAATTTGAAAGTCAATAGCAATGGCTGCCAACATCCCTCTAATTGCATTAGGATGAAAATTTCTTAGCTGATAGATGTTATCTTCACCTTCAATAATTAATAATGGGACTGAGAAGTTTTCTTTTAGCATCACTAATTGAGTAATGATTCTTTTGTCTATGATTGAATTGAGAAAATCTGTTTGTGTTTTCTTTTCAACACCTACATTATGAATTACACCATTACTGTCTATAGTCTGTATTATAAAATCTGCCGTGACTAATTGTTTTACTTCTACTTCTAAATCATGTTTTGCTAATTCTGGAATAATGCCTGATGCTCGTTCACGATGGTCTACAATAATTTTACTCATTTGTCTAGTGTTGTTTGCTGCTCTTGTTTTCTTTTCATGCTCTGCAAAATATTCTGCATCTTGATTTCTTTTTTCTGTGCTACCCAATGATAAGCTTCATCCCTTGTTTTTTTTGTGATTAAATAAATAATTCTTCCTGGCATTGTTCTTCCAGTACGACCTGATCTTTGTACACGTCTTAACTCACTCGCGACAGGCTCATAGAATATTACTGCATTGACTTCTGGGATGTCTAGACCTTCTTCACCGACTGAAGAGGCAACCAAGACCTTGAATTCTTTGTCTTTGAACTGTTCGATAGTTTCTATTTGCTCTTTTTGTTTTAATCCTTTATTCTTTTTATCTGACTGTCCTACGAACTTTTTTGCCTTGATATTTATTTTAGTAAGCTCTGCAACTATTTCATCCACTATAGTTCTTAAATTTGCGAAGACAATAACTCTTGCATCAGGATTTTTTACTTCTTCCTGCAAGATTTCCATTAATTTTAGTAATTTTGGATGTTTAACTTCTTTCTCAACTGCTTCTAGAATTTTTTTCTTAGCTTCTATGACTTGTTTTTGATTTCTTAAGAAGGTTGCTGCTTTACTTGTTTCTTCTTCTAACTTAACTAAGTATTCTTTTGCCGCTGCTAGACTTTGTGTTTCTACTAATTCAATGAGATAACTCAATTTAATAGCCTGAGTAACCATAGAAATGCCGCTGTAGGCTGCTGGATTCCCATGACGAATATCTTGCAGCAACTGTCTCTGCATCATCAGCAAATCTTTTTTATTAATTATTCCTGTGGGCTTAGTCATACCAAATTTTTTGAGTTCTCCTACTTTTGAGAGGTAGACTGGAGTTAAGAGATTACGAATCTCATTTATTTCTTCAGGTAAATCTACTTTAATATACTGCATATCTTTTTCCTGAATATATTCTTTGATATCCTCATCTTCTTGTGTTCTTACTTCCACTGATTCAATGAATAAATTTTGACAAACTAAATCAATGATTTCCTTGGATGAACCTGGTGAAGCAGTTAAACCTAAAATTCTTACATTTTTTGCTGTTTCATTATAGATTTTCGCTACGGTAGTGTTTGCGAAGTTTTCCTTGGAACGATGGCACTCATCTATGCATAATAAAGAAACATTTTCTAAAGATATTCTTTTCTTTTCCAGATCACTTTCAATAGTTTGCGGAGTTGCAACAATGATTTGTGAGTCATTCCATATC
>JAUXTV010000185.1 GCA_030679025.1 Candidatus Woesearchaeota archaeon | reverse complement strand
ATCCGGTTTTTTCCACTCGAGTTTATACTCTTTGGTTACTGGCATTTTCTTGAAGAGATCCATAATCTCCTTCCAGTCAAAATCTGCTTCTACTTCCCTGAAGAGCTGATCAAAAGAAGGATGTTGTTTGACTAGCTTTAATGCAGTTTTTGGGCCTACACGATGGATACCTGGATGATAGTCAGTTCCAACTAAGATAGCAATAGCAATCAACTGGTCATGAGTGATGCCTAAAGATTTGAGTACTTCTGGAAGTTCTACTAGTTCAGGCGTTATTTTCACATAAGTACCATTAGGCAATTTTCTTTTTTGGGACAAAGTTAGATTAGTGATAGAACGAGGACAGCCATGCAATAAGACATCTACGTCTGAAGTTGCTGCTGCAAAGACCTCTTCTTGCTTACACATATAAGCTATTTGTGCGTCTGATTCAGAAGGAGCTTGAATTACTGGGAGACCCATTGCTTCCATAAGCTCTCTTGCTTCTGCAGTCATTTCTGAAGAGAGTCTTGTTGTTTGTTTTGCATATTTAGCCATGGATTCAATATCTTCCTCTTGCTGTGCTTGCTTTAATTTTTCTGCAGCAAATTCTTTTCTGAGGGCACGCTGTTCTTGTTCTTTTATTTTGAGTATGGGTGCTTTTCCATCAAGAACAATAGCTAATTGGATGTTTCTTTGCATAAGGTTAGTAAATCTTGTCCAGATGCCCATGAGGTGGCTAGTTATTCTTCCTTTTGAGTCCATTAGAGGAGTACCGTCTGGTTGTCGAATAGATGAAAGAAATTGATAAGCACTATTGGAAAAATCTATTGCTATTTTTTTCCCTTCGAGGAACTCAAATTTAATTTCCTTTCTTGGAATAATGTCTCGTAAATTAACACCCATACTTTTGTCAATCATTATGGTTATATAAATATACTTCTTGACTTGCTGAATCTTTATAAGGAGCTTTAATCAATAATTTTTAGAGGTAAAAAGAGTGATACATGCAACTACTATGAACCATAGTGGAGGGTTTTATTGCTATA
>JAUXTV010000176.1 GCA_030679025.1 Candidatus Woesearchaeota archaeon | reverse complement strand
AGAACCAAATTAATGAGCTAATTAAGGACTGTAAGGAACTCATTGACAAAACAAAAGAAATTGTTCTTAAATAGATAAATTTGATTAAAAATCTTCAAAAAAGAATTATTAGAGTTAAGAACGGCTGTCTTCTATTAAACTCTTCGTAACTTATCAACAATCATTATCATAGCTTCAGTATCCAAACTGCAATACTCAAGTAAATTTTTAAGAACCTTATCCCTGTCAGAATTATAATTAGTATAACTAACCCTATAGTATTCAGCAGAAGTACCTGAACCTTCATTAATGTCAAGATGAGAATAATCCTTCCCAGTCAAAGCAGGAGAACAGCTTTCAAAGAAGCGCTGGTTCTGTCTCAACTAGTTAAAAAAGCGAAAAAGAAACGAATATCAAGGCTGCCTCCTAAATTAGATAGTTTTATATACTATTTAAGTATCAACTGATATAAGATGAACACAAATACATTACAATTAACTGAATCAGAAGTAGTAGAAAAAGCAAATAACAAAGTAAAAAGATATCCAAACTTAAATACAGTAATGATGGTAGAGGATTTCCTAAAAGCACACAGGGATATGCCACTTAAGATATCAGAAATAAAAAAGCAGCTGCCAAGGCAAATAATGCATGAAACCTTAAAAGTGATTCTAGAATACCTTTGGGAAAGCGGGAAGATTATTTACGGGCCAAAAGGGATACAATGGATTTACAGCCAACCAGAGCACCTGCGCAAGATGATAGAAGACAGTATGGAGGTCTGAATGTTTTTTGGAAAGGAAGTTAGGGTGCAACTAACCGGGCAGGGAAAAGAAGCTTATTTGGAATTAAAGAAAAGGGATGACAAAGATGCAAAGACATTGCTCCATTCCATTAACCGTATTATAGATATTCTTAAGGAAAATCCGCAATTTGGAGATCCGATAAAAAAGCAGCTCATTCCAAAAAAATTAATTGATGGGGAAATCCAAAATTTGTATAGGGTAGAGCTATCAAATCATTGGCGAATGTTATACACTATTGAAGGAACACAAGTAGAGATATTTTGTTTTGTATTAAACATCATGGAACATAAGGAATACGACAAGCTATTCGGATATAAAAAGTTCTAGATATTAATTTAGGAA
>JAUXTV010000167.1 GCA_030679025.1 Candidatus Woesearchaeota archaeon | reverse complement strand
TTTATCGAAAGGCTATCTAGATATTTTTAGGAAGCAACATCTTGGTGAAGAAGGCCATTATACTTGGTGGAGTTATATGTTTCAAGCACGTAAAAGAAATATTGGCTGGAGAGTTGATTATTTTTGCATAACTCCTGACTTGGAAAAGCATGTCAAACACACAAAGATTCTCAAAGAGGTTATGGGATCAGATCATTGTCCTGTGTTATTGGAATTGGACTTTCCTTAGACTTTTTCTCACTTTCCAGAGGAAACAAAACCTTAAATAGCAGTTTGCTCTGTTTTTTCCCATGCAAAGAGGAAATATGAATAATAGCATGCTCTTTTCTATAACATTTGCCTTGCTGCTTGCAGGATTTTTCGCCAGCTCTTACGAAGACTCTATAACTGGACAAGCCTTCGGCAGAAGCAGTTTTAAGTCATCATATCGATCACCTACTTATTATCAGCCACCTCAACCTGTTGTGACTACTGTCTCCTGCACTGAAGAGGATACTTTTGGGCAAGAAATTGTTAATGGTAAACTAGTAGCTTCAGGATCTATGCTCAAGAAAGGAATGACTGTTCTTACTAATAGCAGAGGACAACAAACCAAGTATGAAGACAAATGCATTTCATCAACACAATTAACAGAATATTGGTGCACTGTCAATGGACAAAGAGTGGATGGGTCTCTTGTTAAATCTGACAGCCCTGGAACAAAAGGATATTTACAAACTACTGAAGATTGCGCAAAATTAGGCGGAAGAATTTGCACAGATGGAAAATGTCAATTACCGCCTTCAACTAACCAACAACAGAAAGGTGCTTTTTATACCTTAACTTGTTCCACTTATAGAAGTCCTGCATGGACAGGCATTACAGTCAAAGCAACATTTACAGATACAACTGGTAAAGTTACTGCTCTTACTGAAAGACCCTATAGAAATACTGTATGTGAACAAAGTAATCAATTAGTTTATACCTGTTCCAAAGAAGGCGGATCTCTAACTGTACAATCATCAGATGCTAAACCTCTGTCTCTTCAGAATGTCTATACTAAAATTCCTCAATGGGCAAGTCCTTCTCAGTCACCTTTAGTCAAAGCAGCTATCACCCCTTGCACTTCTGCTACAACTCCTCCAAGCACAACTTCAGCTTCAAGTGGCAGCGTTGATTATGGAGTCACTTGCACTACAGACACGAGAGGATATACTACTACTTTGGTTTATGAAAGAGGCATGAATGGTGACCCTGCATCTTTAACTAGAGTTGCCGAAGAAGTCATAGCTCCAACGTGTTCTCCGGGCACTTCAGGACCATCACAAACTGTAAGCTACAGACCTTGTGGCGAGAGAAGCACTGCACTAGTGACTCAACCTACTGGAACAGCATTTACTGACACTATTCGCTTACAATTACGAAACCAAGTCCTCGGATCTCAGAAAATAGAGATATGCATGCGCACTATCGGAGGACAGCAACAAGTCGGAGTTTGTGCACCCGGACCTAATGGCGGATGCATAGCTTAACTTTTTTCTCTAATCTTTTCTAACTTATGAGCTTATGTTTACCATTTGACTATTTGCATGGAAAGTGAATGTTTAAAAAGAAGCAGATTCTTTTTCTTTTTACATGGCAGAATTAAAGAGGACATTAGGTCTATTTGATGTTACAGTCGCCAGTGTAGGAATTATTCTTGGCGCTGGGATTTATGCACTGATTGGACTTGCCGCACAAAGTTCTGGGAATGCAACATGGTTAAGTTTTTTGATCACTGCAGTCATTGCTATTTTCACTGGATTGAGTTATGCTGAACTCTCTTCGATGTTCAAGGGTGATGCTGGAGAGTATGATTATTTACATGCTGCTTTCAACAAGCCTTTTGCTTTTGTCATGGCATTCTCGATGATCTGCGCAGGATTTATCAGTGCTGCTACAGTTTCTCTTGGCTTTGCAGGCTATATCTCTAACTTATTTCCTATTCCTGTTTTGACTGGTGCAGTTCTGCTTGTTCTAGTTATGACTTTTATCAATTTCATAGGCATTCAAGAGTCTAACAAATTTAACATGATCTCGACATTCATTGAATTTATAGGGCTTGCAATTATAGTGGTCTTAGGCATTCCTAAATTAGGCAGCGTTAATTATCTAGCCATGCCCTATGGATTTTCCGGAGTGTTCAGCTCTGCAGCTTTAGTTTTTTTCGCATACATGGGTTTTGAAAGCATTATCAAATTACGAGAAGAAACTAAAAATCCAAGCGTCACTATTCCCAAAGCTTTAGTGTACTCTATTTTGATTACTTCTGTACTCTATGTGCTGGTTGCAATGTCTGCTGTCAGCATTGTTGATTGGCAAGTGATTGCAGCATCTGAAGCACCTTTGGCAACAGTTGCACAGGCAGTGTTAGGAAGCAATGCATTTACTTTACTAGCAATCATTGCTTTATTTTCTACATCCAATACTGTGTTGATTACTTTAGTTACTACGTCGCGCATGATATATGGCATGGCCAAAGAAAAAACCTTGCCTGCATTTTTAGCTGAAGTGCATCCTACGAGAAAAACGCCTCATTTAGCGATTCTTGTCTTGATGCTTTTGACGCTGGCTTTTGTTTTAATTGGAGATATAGGACTTGTTGCAAACTTAACTAACTTCTTTTTATTTGCCACTTTTGCGAGCGTGAACTTAAGCCTGATTGTTTTGCGCTATAAATGCAAACAGACTAAACGCAGCTTTAGATGTCCAGGCAATATAGGGCAATTCTCTATTATAGCATTCCTTGGTTTTTTAAGCTCTTTATTCATGCTTCTCTATGTGGTTAAGAACTTGCTGGGCTTTTGAACACAATCTTTAAATAGCATATTCAGGACATTTCTCTTAAGAGCCGGTGGTCTAGCGGTTATGATGCGTCCCTTACAAGGACGGGGTCGAAGGTTCAAATCCTTCCCGGCTCATTTTTTTCTTTCGTATTTTTCCTTTGTTTTTCCGGACTTTTCTCAGCAACTGTTTTAAAGAGTAAAGTTATATTTTGTATATGAACAAAAATGGGAAGATAGTGCTTCTAGGGAAAATCATTCTTGTAGCGATTGTAGCATTTATCTGGTTGTCTTTTGATTCTATTACTGGTAATGTTGCGAAAACTCCTTCTGATACTGATCCTTATCCTTCGAAAGATGTCAAAGCACTGACTATTGCTACGTGGAATCTTCAAATATTTGGCGTGACAAAGGCAGCCAATGAGGAATTACTGCAGGATTATGTGTCCATTCTTGATGATTTTGATATTGTATTTGTGCAAGAGATACGGGACAAAAGCGAATCTGCATTCCAAACGTTGTGTGCTCGGTTGCCAGATTATACTTGTGCTGTTTCTGCGAGAGCAGGACGTTCCTCAAGCAAAGAACAATATGGGGTCTTGTATCGCGACGTCTCTTTGGAAACAGGAAAAAGTATTAAACTGATTAAATTACAAGACTCTACTCCTGACGCGCAAGATCGTTGGGAAAGGCCTCCACTAGCAGCTACGTTTGCTGTTGATGGTTATGTGTTTACTGCGTATACTATTCATATTAAGCCAGCAGCTGTACAACAAGAATTAGCAGCTCTTGAAGCTCTTGTACCAGATAAAGGAAATATTCTAATTCTAGGAGATTTCAATGCAGATTGTAGTTATTATAATGCTCAACAAGAACAAGAATTTGATACTTGGCATTGGATTATCAGAGATACTGCAGACACCACAGTCGCACAAAGCTCCTGCACTTATGATAGAATTTTATTGAATGATGATGCACTTGAAGAGTATGGAAAAAAAGGCATTGTTACTGAGGGCATTACAGAAGCACATTCAGATCATTATCTTGTGTGGATAGGATTAGAACCTAAGGAAAAATAATTAGTTGCTCCACTTATTTATCACCAATAGTTACATAAGTGAATCCGAATCTAACATGAGCACCACTATTTACATGTCCAGGTCCACAGTTGAAATATTCAGTTGGAGATTTACTTGGCGCTGTTAAGATATCTACTTGGTCTTCGAATACTTCAACACCATATTTTCTTCCGAAATGTTCAAATGCCGCCCTAAGATTTGGATCATTACTACCTACACTTACGGGTTTTCCTGTTGCCTTGTATAGTGCTGCCGCTTTCTCAGCTAGACTTCCTAGAAATGCAATGCCATAATCATCACTCCATTCTGTCGCGTCAAAGTCGTCTACTACTATAGCTGGACCATCATTATGCTCAATTAATCGTGTCATTGGAGTTGCTATAGCCTTACCATCCCCATTAGTTATGACATACATTTCTTTGTTTGCGTCCGCTACGAAACTTAAGAGTGAGTCGTTGAATCCATCGCCTCTCTGATGTTTCCAGCTCTGGCAATGTGGCACTGGTGTTTCTCCGAATCTCAACAATTCTTCTAAATCATCAGTACTGTATATTTGAATCTTTCTTGCATTTCTATAGGCTGGCTGATCTAATGTTTCTCTTACCCAGACCGCAGCATCATACAAAGGGTGATTTGTTCTCTTTCTTGCCAAGGTTTCCGCATGTTCTAGGAATTCCGCATATTTTTCCTGGTCTAAATCTGTCGCTACTAAAACTAACTTTGCATAATCTACTTGTTCTCTAAGCTTACTTGTTTGATATCCTAACTCTTTTCGCGCTGCTTTCGAAAGACCTTCTTCTCTCAACTGCGTCTCATTTGTTACTATACTTCTTTCTAATTCTACAAGACTTTCTACTGTACACTCTTGATTATAATATCCTTTATAGGTTTCTTGCAGTTTTTGTGTTGTTTTTTTTACTGCTTGAATATGAGCCTCTAAAGCGTTTAACTCGCCTACTATTCTTGTTACTCTGCTTCTTTCTTTCCATGCCGCAACGGCTTGTTCATCTTCTACTCCTCCAATAGGCTGCAGTTGTATATCTGCCAAGTCATGACTATATTTCCATTCCTGAAATTTACCTGCTAATTCTGCTGTCGCTATCTCTCGTAAGAGATTTAATCTGTGATCATCTTGATAATGCTTATATCCTGCTAAGGTCGTGATTATGTTACTAATCTTACTAAATCGCTCGTCTTTTTCTATTCTTTGGATATAAGTTTCTAAAGTATCTGGATCAAATTTTAATCTTCTGATGCTTTTGTCTACTAAATGTGTTCGTAAATGTCTTACTATTTCTTGTTCTTCTGTTACTTGGAAAGGATAAGTGAATTCTGGATCTTTATACACTTGTTCTAACGCCGCAGTTATTCTTCCAAATCCCTTAACATCTTTAGCATTTCCAATTATATGCGCTAAGATGCGTTCTTGTTCTGGTAATGTTTCTATGAGCGCTAAACCTGTATAGACTCTTCGTTGTACTTCTCTTTCCTCCGCTAAAGTTTTCATGCCTGGTAATTGCATAAACGCATTTCTTGTCGCTTGCTCTGTTACAACACTGTCAGCCATAACTTGTAAAGGCAAGGGCAAGGTACTTTCAAGCACTCTCTGAACTCCATAAGCTCTGATGGCTTCTGCTATTTTTTCTATGCCTCCAGGAATGTTGAGTGTTCTATCTAACATGAAGAGATTATCTATAATATTTTCATACAATCTCTTAGCTTCATTTACTGATAGTGATTTTGATCCTTTCAATGCACGGAAAACAGGAGCTAGAATTCTCTGCGCAAAAGGCACTAATCGCTTGTCTTGTGTTGCATAGCGTGTGACCTCTTCTAGAGCAGTTTTTACCAAGGCTGGCTGTTTCTCTACTGCACTTGCTTGAGCTACAACACCTATACCACTTGCTATATCTGCTTCGTGCTTACCTAGATGTTCTACAAATGCGAGAATACCTTTTGATTTTTGCTCTTCACTAAAAACACTATGTTGTGTTACTGTCGCCCAGGCATCTGCTATTTTTCCAGGGGTATCTTTTTTATCTTGTTCTTTTTGTGTACCTAAAGCAACTAGTATTCTTTTTGCTAGAACTTCATCACCATCATAGAGACTCATTAATGATGTCAGGTTGCCTGCTAACTTTCCTAATCTTGCTTGCAAAGGATTAGTGAATATTGCCCTATTGGTTTCTAAAGTAAAGTGAGTTGGATCAAAAAATTCTCCTTTGTCTATAAGACTTAAAAGTTTTTTGAGAATATCATACTCTGATATCTGTAATTCTTCTCCTTCTGTTCTAAAAGGAGCTACACCTAATTCTGCTGGCGCTAACATTTGCCGCATCTCCAGACGTTGCTCTAAGCGTAGTGCTTGATGCATACTCATCCCCATGTGTGGCATTTTATGCTGCTGCTCCTATCCAACTATCGATCATTTTTACGAAATCCTCTCTTTGATCATTGAGGAATTTATAATGTTGACTGCCTTCAGGAGCAATATCTGCTTTTAATGCTGTTAATTCTGAAGATCCTAGAGCTGGTCGCGCTCCAGTGATAGCACAATAGGCATATAAAGGAAATATATTTTTCGGATGTTGAGCTGTGTAGATGTTTGTTGTGATTCTTTTATAAACGCTCGTTGCTATTTCATTTGCTTGCATTTGTCTATTTGCTTGTGCATACACAAAGGAAATATCTTCTATAAGTGTTGCATTTCTGTTGTAGGTTGAAAGGTAATCTGTAGTAAAGCTCTTGTCTATGGTATCTGCAACTTCTGCTAGCTCTTTTGGAGTAAGAACATCTGCACGTTGATACATGTGATGGAGCCAGGCCATACTTCTTATGAGACTTACATTGTGGAGTCCATGCTCTTTTAATCCTAGATTCTTAACTTCTTCTGCAATGCTATCTCCTACAGGCAAGTTGAATTCTCTTAATCGTCTAACAATTTCTGGTAAATGCCTTTCTGTATCCTTAAGATACCCTCTTTCATTTAAACCAGAGAGTGCTTGAATTGATGCTTGATAAATTCTTGTTGCTGTACTTTGTTCTGGTGGAACGTTGTGTGTTGTTAATAATCCTAGTAAAGGACCCCATCTTGGCCATGCTCCACTATCATCTCCATTTACTTCTGCTTCAACCATCTGTTGCAGATCTTTAGGCTCGTATTTTATGCCTGTATCATTCATTAATCTTTGTACTGCTTCTATTCTTTCTGTATAAGCATAAGTTATACGTCCAAATTCTTGGATAGATTCATCTTTTAATAATGCCGCATATCTTCTTCGTATCTGCTCTGGACTGAGTTGTGCATTAAAAAATCTTGCAATATTGTTTGGATGCTCTGCATTGCTTCCTCCTTCAAAATATTTATCAATCATAACTTCTAATTCAGTAGGTGTTGCTGTAAGAATAATCCCTGCTCTATCCCTAATGGCTTCAGCCTGCTTTCTTTTCAATAACTCTTCTCTTCCATCTGTTAAGATTGCTATAATATTCTTTTTGATATAATGTGCTTCCCCCGCAGTCGCTGGTCGTTTTATAGACAATAATGATTGTATTTTATCATACATCTCAATATCAAAATAGCCACTCTTATAGTCTGATCCTAATCTAGCCATGCTTCTTCCTTGCACTACTTCTTGAAGACCGGGAGGAAATGCTCTTTCTCCAATAAGAGCTTTAAGATAAAGAGCGTTAAGATAATAAAGAGATTCTTCTGAACATATAAGCACCCCTTCTCCTATCCCTTGAATTTGTTTATCATTTAACGTGATACTTATTCCTGCTTTTTGTGCATTTTCCAATACTTTTCTTGCATCTTGTCTTTCATAATTTCTTTTAATGTGATTTATTAACGCTCTATTTACAGCAGTTTCACTTATAGGTATACCAACAGTCTGAATGAGTTGTGGAAGATCTACAGTTTCTTCATCCATTGAGCATTGCGTCAAGAATGTTTCTAAACCTACAGTGTATGTTTCTTGAATAAATCTAGAATCAGTTTCATTTTCTTGTAGATGTTGTTCTACAGAACAATCAGGATGTGCTTTATGTATTGCTCGTAAGTCCTTGATATGTCTTCTAACTGCTGTTCTCGCTGCTGTTGAGTATTGCCGCCATTCATTCATATTCCTTCCTTTTCTTGGTTCGAGTGGGCTTAAATTCCATCCTTCTTTAGTGTGTTTATTTACTAATTCGGTAAGAGTAGTTCCTAATTCTCTTACACGTCTTTGAAGTTTTAATGCTGTT
>JAUXTV010000165.1 GCA_030679025.1 Candidatus Woesearchaeota archaeon | reverse complement strand
GCTAGGATCAACGCTAATCTTCTTCAAATGCGTGTCAAAAACAACCTCTCCAGTTGCCAACACCCTATTAGGATAATAAAACAATAAGTAAGCATAGTCCTCAACCTCATAGCCATTTTTCTCCAAGAGATAAGCATACAGATACATCTGCAGCAGATAATGCTCATGCGTGTCTTCTTTGACTGGATAGCCTCGAGTCTTATAGTCCAAAATGATCAGTTTCTTTCCTTTCACTAAAATGTTATCCACAGCGCCATGCAGTAAGATATTAGTTGAGACATCCAGATATTTGATCCCTTGCAGATTGTTTCTCCAGACTTTCAATAAATCTTTATCATCGAACAGTTTGTAATGACTTAGTCCATTTGTATGCAGTTCTGGAGGTAATTTTCCCTCTTCCATAAATCTGTCAAAATGCTCTTTCAAGACTTTGTCCATCCCAGAAGGCAACGAAGGAAAGGCTCCATCTGGTCTTTTGACTTTTTTAACAACTTGCAGCCAAAAACATCTGGGGCAGTCAATAAATAAGTTAAGAGAGGAAGGTGACAGCTTGAATAAGGGTTTAGGTGGTTTGTCCATAAGTTTCAAGAGTGGTGCAGGTTTAAAAGGCTTATTAGGGTGTTTGAGAACTATCAAGAACATCCAGTGCTTGAATAGGTGCATTGATTATTTTCACATCGAATATTGCAGATCATTACAGCACAGACGAAGTCTGATTTTTTGTTATATTTATTCACTACGCCACAGCTATCAAGGACACAGTCATCATCATGCTCACAATAAAGTATGTCAGTAAAGTAACGATTATTGATTGTTGTTGGTTGTTCTTCCAGTATAGGTTTAGGATCTGGCTGTTCTTGTAAAGGTTGAGATGTTGGCTCTAGAATGGGTTTTTGTAATTGTTCTACGCATCCATTAAGCAGGATAACTAAGATAGCTAAACTAAAGAGTTCTTTTATCATGTCTTCTCCTCAATCTCCTTCACAAATCTCTGTAACGTCTTCAGCACATGCTCTGGCTGCGTCTTCAAAATGCTTGCAGTCCTCTCTAAGACATCTTTATCCGTCCCAATCTCTTCATCAGTAGAACTAAATCCTTTCGGCTTCGCCTTACCTTTCTTCACAACATCTTTCCAAACGTTAAAAATTTCAGTAGCTCTACCAGGAACTTGACTTTTCTTCACACCCAAAAATTTAGCAGCCTCTTCAAGTAATTTACTTTCCTTATTCACTTCAGACAAAGCAGCCTTGCCAGCAGTATATTCCAGTCGCACAATCCCATCACTAATCTTAGAACTTTTAATAATCTTAATCATCCCAGTTTCCTTCGTATTATCCAAGTGACTGCCACCACAACATTCCACATCAACACCAGGAATCTCCACAATCCTTAGTTCTTTCCCAGGAGGCACCCCACCTTGATAGATGCCCATCCCAAAAGCTTTCTCAGCTGCATCTCGAGACATGAATTCTTTGTGCATAGGAATAGATTTGGTGACAATAGCATTAGCAGCATCCTCGATCTTCTTCACTTCTGCATCAGTCAATGCTTGATAATGAGTAATATCCAATCGTCCTTTGTCAATATCTTTGTACGCGCTTGCCTGATTAATATGAGGCCCAAGTACTTGTCGAGCAGCAGCATTCACAATATGAGCAGCAGTATGATGTTGACTTAATTGCAGTCGTCGATCCCAATCAATCAGACATTTGACAATTTCACCAGGATGGAAAGGACTAGGAACATCTAGTTCATGCAGAACAACATTATTTTGTTTGAGAATATTAATAACTTTCTTGCCATTAATAGTTCCAGTATCATGCAATTGTCCACCACTAGTAGCATAGAAAAATGTCTCATCTAAAATAACAAATTTGTCTATACTCTTAATCACATTGGCACTAAACGTAGTTCGTTTGTAGTCTTCAAAATATCTAATCTTAGTAGGAGCAACACCAGTCAGATCTACACCAACATCTTTGACAGTTTGATGCTTCTGTTCTTGCTTCTCATGTCTTTCAGCTACTTTAGCATAGAAGTTTTCAGGCACATGGACTATCTTTCCTAATTTTTTAGCTTCTTGTTGAATTAATTCTGGAGCAATCCCTTGACTGTCATACAATTCCAAAAGTGTTTCCTCATCAATTTCTTTCGTAGCGTACTGTTGGACTAAGTGACTAGTCTTTTGTTGTGTAGCTTGATATTTTTGTACTTCCACTGCTAATATTTTTTGGACATTATCTAAATCCTTACTGAGTTCTGGAAAAAGATCTTTCAATTCTGCAGCATGCCAACTACAAATTTCTCCCAAATTGAGGTTCCATCCATACTGATGAATAAAACTTAAAGCGCGACGTAAAATCATACGCAGATTATAGCCACCACCCACATTGCTCGGGAGTCCGCCATCATGCAGTGCAAGCAACAGTGATCGTGTATGGTCAGCAATCGAATACAAAGCAGCTAAAGGAAGCACTTTCCATTTGACTTCATCTGCAGGTACTCCCATTTTATTCCCAATCAGTTCCCAGACTTTATGAGCATCCTCAACTTCATCCATATTTAAAAAAGAAGAATAAGGCATAAACTTTCTTTGGAAAACAGGATCAGGCTGTACATCAGTGCGTTCATAGAGTTCTTTCATGACCTGAGGAAAAGTAGCATCATAACTCGTTCCTTTACCCTGAGTAAACCATGCAGCTCTTTCTTGTCCAGCTCCCATATCGAGAACATTAATAGTTAAAGGTTTCAAATGTTTACCATCATGCAGATAAGTCATGTACACTTGATTGCCAATTTCTAGTCCACCACTAAAAAATTCTAAGCTGCAACCAAAATTACCGCCACCACCCCAAGCATCTTCATGAATAGTAATATCTTTATTTGCTAGTCCCATCCCCTCGTTCAACCAAGTAAGATAATCAGAAACATATTTGTCTTTGTCATATTTTTCAGGAGGCATAAATGCTAATTCTCCCAGCATCACAAATCCAGTAAAGTGTCCACTGAGTCCAACAGAGTCCACATCATTAAATCTCAGGCAGAATTGAGGAATCACTAAAGGATTTGCAGGCGGAGCAACTTCTCCAGAAACTACAAACGGTTGAAATGCAGCAACAGAAGCAATAGTATACTCCATCGTAGGATTCCATCGAGAAACTACTGGATATCTATCAATAGGAGTATAGCCTAATTTTTTATGAATCTGAGCAAACTGTTTCCAGACTTGCGTATACGTTAAGGATTTAGTCGCAATCTTCTTATCTAAAAATCTAAAACCACCCGAACATTTGGGATCTCCGCAAACTTTGCTGGCATACTGGCTCCAAAAATAAGTTCCACAGGTTTCACAATGATGTCTGGAAAAACCTAGCTTCTGCAGCGTCTTCACTGGAAAGAACTTTTCAGGATTCGCACTAGCATCCTTCTTGATCTGTGCTTTCACTTCTTTAGTTATATCCATAAAGGAAGAACCATTCTATAAATTATTTAAGCTTTTGGATGGTTTTTTAACAGTCTTTTTACTGATACCGAGCTGCCCAATAAACCTTGTCCATCAACCTATACATGGTTTGCCTGCGTTCACTAAGTCGTCTAAATCCTTCTGGAGTCATTATATTCATAGGAGAGAGATCGGGTTCATAATGATTAAGCAAACCGAAAGTATAATGACTATCAGGCTTAACAGTAGACATCGCAGATAAGGCTCCCCCATTCCCGACAGGTTCGTAGAGTGCCATTGCTGCTCTTTTTGCAACTGTTGTTTTGGATTCTTGACAGAGTGTACCTGCTATAAAACCAGATCCTGCAGTGATGGGGAGTAAACCTACCAAACCAGCCAGAAAACCAGTTCGAAACATTCTGCCCCCATAATTTACCATGTTCTCATAAGTTTCATTTTCCTTATCTTCATCTATTTTTTCTGTTAATCTTTCATTGTCGTCGTTTGTCATGGTCGTCATCTCCTTAAATTAATACTAAGAAGTAGCGGAGAAATGTTAAGAATGCTCGGTTCAATAAGAAGTAAACCAAAAGGTTTAATAAGAGAAGTAAACTAGTAAGTTCAATGACTTTACAGCTGACGCTCCCCTTGGGAAATAAAAATGATGTGAAAAGCTTAGTGTTTACTATCTTAACAAAGGAATATCCCCTCAAACTCATAGAATTAACCAACTTTATTAGAAAACGTTATGGAAAAAGCGTGACGTTTCAGGCTGTCAGAAAGGCAGTTCTAGGTCTAGTAGAAGATGGCGTTCTCCAGCAGGAAGAGCATGCCTACAGCATTAACAAAGAATGGGTTAAAAACAGCAAGAAATTCATTGATGATCTCTATGCAGAAGTATACAAAGAAAAAACAATGCCTAAATCTGTAGACTCTATTACTGGAGAAGTCTCTGTCTTTACTTTTAATTCCTTAAATGAGTTGATGAAGTTCTGGCAAAATCTCATTGATGATTGGTTCACACATTTCAAAAAAGGAGATCCAAATCTCAACGTGTATCAGGCAGCACATGTATGGGAAGGAGTCTTACATTTAGACAGAGAAAAAGAACTCATGGGTCAATTAAAGAGAAAAGGAATAAAATCATATCTTATCAGTACTGGAAACACTCCTTTAGATAAAAATATTCAGAAATTCTACAAAAGTATCGGCATTGACATCAAGATAGAACATTCATCCTCTTCATTTGATAAAGGGTATTATGTAGGAACTTATGGAGACATGATTGTGCAGGCGCAATATCCTCTAGACTTAGTAAAAGAACTCGATCTCTTTTTTAGGAAAAATAAAACCATTCAAGAGTTAGATCTCAAAAATCTCTCAGATATAGTCAACACCAAGAGGAAAATGAAACTGACTGTAATGAAGAATTTGGCTATGGCAAAGCAAATCAATAAATCGCTGCTTTCGTAATCTCTACAGAATAAGCCTTCAAAACCGAAATAAATAAACATTTTTACGGAAGAATTACGCTGGTCACAGTTGCATTTTCGGATTTTTCTCAGCAAAGAATATTAAGAACTTCTACTCTCCAATAATATGCAAGCAACACAAACACAAAAAGAAACATTTAAATATTCTGTATTACCCGTATTACAGATGATCATCGAAACTGAAGTCAAAAAGCAAGGCAACTCAAACGTCATTATACTGCCAAAGAAGCTGGGTTTTAAGCCAAAAGACAAAGTAACAGTAAATATTATCTCAAAAAAGGTCGCTACTGTAGGAGATATCGCAGGAATATTCAAAGAGCAATTAAAAAATGTAGATACAGACAAAGTGTTAAAGCAAATAAAAAAAGAGTTATGGGGAGAATACTAGTGTACGTATTTGATAGTTCTGCAATAATTGAAATGATAAAAGGAGATCAAATTACTATAGAAAAGTACAAACAAGAAAAAGTAATCACTATAAATCTAACCTATGGGGAAGCATTTTATTATTGTATACGCATGCGATTGAAGAAAGAAAAATTCACTGCTATACCTCTCGAAATATTAGAGTATGATCTCAAAGATATAGAACATGCTATGGAATTACTTGCAGAAAGAAAACCAAAGACGAAAGATTTCAGCTTCGTCGATGCAGTAGTCTACACAGTCGCAAAAAAGAATAATTTAACATTAGTCACAAAAGATTTCGGTTTCAAAGGACTTCCAAATGTAGAATTTATTACTACTAGTTAAATACTCAAGTTCTGAATCTTTCTTTTTAATTCAGCCATCTCTTCTTCAAGAGGACTCATAAAAGAAACAAGATGTTCTGCTGGTTGTTGTTTGGGTTGCATTCTGCTGGCCATTTCTTGTCGCGGTGTCATGACTTTCAAAGGTTGTTCCTGAAGCATCTGTCGTTGCAACACTTGTTGTTGTTTCTGGATAAATTCTAGAGGTAAAGAAGGCAAACTTTTTATGAACTGGTCGCTAGCAATAGTCAAGTCTGTCAAGGCATTCGTAAATGTCGTCTTTAGTGCAATGCGTTCTTGCTCAAAGGCTTGTATCTTTTCTAGAGTTTGTAAGAATTCAGAAGCATGTAATGCAGATTCCAGAAATTGTTTCCGCAATCCTTTAGGTTGTTCAATGCGAATATGCACGTCATCAGTCATGTTACACTTCAAAGAGTTGTTTGTCTATATTTAAGAGTTTGTCTTTGACTGTTGTCAATAAGGCATGCGCATTCGTGATCTCAGTTTGTTCTTTTACTCGTAAGTCTTCCAGTTTTGCTAACGCGATTTCAGCGTCTTTGATTTTCTGTTTCAAGAGTTCTAAATGAGCCATCGCTTCTCGATATTGTCCGATCTTGATGAACAAAGGTTTGTCTTCAACGCTCATGGTGCGTGGTTGTGCTGCAGAAGGTTGTGGTAAAGAAACGCTAACACTAGGTCTTGGTACAGATTGTGGAGGCATCATGGGTGGCGGTAAAGGTCTGTCAGGAATCATCATGGTTGGTCTTGGTTGTTCTTGTCTTTGCCAAGGTGATGCTTGCTGAGTTGCTACAGCTATGCGATCAGGATACTGTACAGGTCTGCGAGTGAATGCAGGTTCTCGAATAGGAATTTCAACGCGTTGGGGATGGGATTCAGGTCGTGGCATTTCTGTAGGAGGTCTTGCTAAAGGTTCTTGTCGTGTCGGCAAGCGATCATCCATCGAACGAATAAAAAGATTTTGTGACTTGTCATCTACTTGCGGTTTTGGAGAATAAGGAACTACAGGCGGAGGTGGAATATTCACAGGTTCTGCGTGGAATTCTGGAAACTCAGGCAGGCGCTGTTCTCTTTGTTCTTGAGGATGAGGAAATTCAGGTTCATAAGAAGGCATATTTCCACCTTGTTGTACTGGAAATCTTGGCACTGGTGGTAATGCTTGTTGTGGTTTTTTTCTACTAAAAAGTCCCATGAGGTATCCCAAACTGCTGGTCTTTGAGAAAGATTATAAAGGTTTCTTTACTATGCTCGAGTAGTTAGGGAAAAAGAAGGAATAAATCTCATTTACCGGGTTGTTTCTTGGGAGTTTGTTGCAGTTTTTCTCGTAATTTAGTAAGTTCTGCATCTAGATGATGTATTTGTTCTTTTTTCAGATCCAAGGACGCGGGTTTCCATACTAGCACTGAAGGTTCTTTGAGTTGTGCTTGTCGCTCTTCATGTTGATAAACATCTCTGACAGTCTGGACAACTGCATAGGCTTTGCGAACTGCTTGTAATTGTTCATGCAAAGAAGTAACTACTTTCATCAGTCGAGCTTTATTTTCATGGCTGACCTGCGGATATAAAGTTAATGCTAAACGATACAAGTCTGGATATTGTTGTTCTGCTGCAGTAAATTTCTTCAAGGCAATCAAATCACACAAGGATTGTGACAAGGTATTAAAGTGAATCAAGGTTTTATTTATAGGTGAGGACAATACTTTTTGACTTTCTAAAGGTACAGATGTTGCTTGAACAAGAGGTGTTGGTAAAGAGGATGGCTTTATTGTTACTACGGGTTTTTGCTCAGGCTCTCGATCATGTTTGACATAAACTGGTGGTGGTCTGATGTAGCGAATTTGCACTTCTTTATTTCCAGGTAATAGTCTGGTAAAATCCTGTGACGATCTTCTTCTATAATAATCTCCAGCAAGATCTGCTCGTCCCCAAACAAAAAGAATGCACATGCCTATCAAAAAAAGCAGCAAAGCTAACCAATAATTATATTGGGGAGGAGGAACTACAACAGGTGTAGTGGTTGGTGAAGGAGAAAGATCTACAGAAAAAGCAGGCACTTCATTCTTTAAGCACAAGCGAGTGGCTGCAGCATCTCCAACATGAACTGCTACACAATTAGTCTCAACAGTTGCTCGTAGAGGTTGTGAAGCAATACCAGTAGTACAAGTAGTTTGTTGCAAGAGCGGTCCAACAATAGATAAATCTTCTGCTCGTAATCCTCTGTCCAGCCAGCATTGTAGTTTTGGACTTACTGCTTCTGGTTGTTGAATATTTGGTTGTTCAGGAATAATAACTACAGCATTTTCAGGCTTGCCTATCTGTACAGCATCGCCAGTAACAAAGTCTTGAGAAAGTAATACCTGCAGGGAAAATAACAACAGTAAAGCTCCTATGGATAAGGCAATTAAAATTGCGTCTCTGGTTAATTTTCTTATAGCATGCATGCAAAGTACCCTCTTTTAAGAAACTACAGGCAGCATTGCTACTTAAAGATTATTATTTGAAAAGAAAGAAAAAAGTAAGCAGTAAACTGCGTTTAAATACAAAATATGCTTGAGGGGAGAAAGGTATATAAAGCCGATATTCTAAAATCACACTTATGCGCCTTTCCCAACCTCTCATGGAAGAATTGGTCAAAGAGGTGGCAGGAGACGATGTTCTTGCATTATTGCGTTTAATTCTTGGAAAATCAAACGTCTCAGAATTCAAGATTGCTGAAAAATTAAACATTACAGTCAATCAAGTTAGAAATATGCTCTATCGCTTGAATGAACATAATTTAGTTGCCTTCACCAGAAAAAAAGACAAGGAAAAAGGCTGGTATATTTACTTCTGGACTTTCGATACTTTTAATGCTCGTCAATTGATTATTGAGCGCAAGCAAAAAAAGATTGCAGAATTAAAGCGCATGATCAATGAAGAAAATACAACTGGTATGTATGTCTGTCCTAGTCGATGCATCCGTGTCAATGCACAGCAAGCTTTAGATTTGGAATATAAATGTAC
>JAUXTV010000016.1 GCA_030679025.1 Candidatus Woesearchaeota archaeon | reverse complement strand
TTGATAGTGATTTCTCCCATCTTTGTTCTGAAAATAGTTCCTTGAACACCAAGAATATCTCCTAAATCAGTAGTAGCAAAATGTTTATACTCTTTCTCTCCTAAGACGTCTTCACGAACATAAATCTGGATTCTCCCGCTTTGATCTTGGAGATGTGCGAAGCCAGCCTTGCCCATAACTCTATGAGTCATGATTCTACCAGCGAGGGAAACTGTATGGTCTGTCTCTTCATGATTGCCTAAATATTCAAATTTCTTGAGAAGGTCAGCAGCATGGTCTTTATGTTCAAAATGATAAGGATAAGGATTTACACCCTCTTTACGTAAAGCATCTAATTTCTTCTTGCGATCCTCAATCATAAGATCTTCAGGTTTCATGGAATATCTGCGGAAAACGGTCTTTAAAAAGATTATTATGCGCAAAAGACGAAAGGTTTCTGCTTAGTATCGGAAACTTTCCGGATTTTTTCAAGCAAAACATATAAACTAGTTTAATATCTAAGTCCTATGCAAAAGAAAGGTCAAACATATTCTATGATTGTTATGCTGATGATCATGATAGTTTTGCTTATTTGGTTATTTATCATAGGAATCAAGTAGTATGAAAAATATTTTACTCAATCCAAGAGTGCAGCTAGCAGTAGACATAGTCGTAAGCCTCTTCGGTCTTTTCATGCTCTATCAAATTCTCAGAAGAATGTTCGGTGGCTCTTGGGGCATTGAAACTCTGATATTTGGTTTGGTAGTTTTGCATATTGGATTTACTTTTTGGTTAGCTATGAAAATGACAGAAACAAAAACAGAGGTAAGACATCTAAGAAGTCAATTTCACAGCCTTGCTACAGATTTCAAAGAACTTAGAAGTGAAGTTAGTAATCAAAAAATAGAGTTCAAAGCACAGAGAAATGAATTTACCGATTTGAGAAATGAGTTTACCAAATTAGGGCATAAAGTAGAAGTATCATTGAAAAAAAGAAAATAACGTAGTGGAGAGTTTATGTATTATCTGTAGGTGCTCCAAGAAGATGCCCTATATCGTTAATATTCATAACATACCATTTACCGTTTCGATATTGTAATTTTATAATACCCGCATTATCTATCCATACTCTATAAGTTATTTTTGGAGTGAATTCCATGATGCCTCGAAGTAAACATTTGATTGCTACACCATGCGTAAAGATACCGCAAGAGATAGTTTTTCCATCTTTATCAAGAGGTAAAATCTCCTTAGTAACAAACTTGAGCATTCTTTCTTCTACAACTTTTGGTGATTCTCCATTAGGAGGCGTAAAATTCCAGTTATCGCTGTTAATAAGAGCAAGTGTTTCTGCTGTATAAATTTCTGTTTTTGATCGTCCTTCCCAATCGCCTTGTGAAAGTTCTATAAGATCATCAGAAAAGATAATTTCTTTTGACAAATAACCCATTTGTTTTCCTACAAGTCGTGCCGTCTCTGCAGCTCTAATCGATGGCGATGAATAGATTTTATGAAACTTGATGCCTTGTAATAAAAAACGTTTGCCTAATAATTGTGATTGTTGTTTGCCAACTTCTGATAATGGTGTTCCTTCTGATCTTCCCCCAAGAAGATGTGGTGAGCCATTCATGACTGATTCTGCATGACGAATAAAGTAGAGATCTAACATAAGTGAGTTCCATGAAGTGTTACTTTTAAATGTTTGTTTATTGCAAGCCTAGTCCTAAATATTTTTGAACATTTAGATCCTCTTGTAAGTATTATGTAGCGAGACATTTTAAAAAATGCACAGCATCTTCTAATTTAGCAAATGATCTCTTGGATATGCCTATCATCAAAGGATCTGGAGCACTGCTTTCATCTGTATAGACCACCATGCCTTTATTTTCAAAACAAAGAGCAGCCTCAACAGCCATTCCTAAACAAGGCTTTTGATCTCCTGGTTGATATGCAAGCAAGAAATTGGAAGATCTGGCTGCTTCAATATCATCAGCTACATAATGTATTTGGCAGTCTTGTCTAGAATCTTTAATAGGATTATAGATTATAAAAAAAGCTTCTAATTCTCTTATAACTCCTTCCCTCCAATCTGGAGTCATGGGTCCTGCAAGATAGAGTTTTTGTTTTGTCATTACCGAGGATCCTTCATGTGATTATATAAATGCATACTACAAAAATCCTCATCAAAGAGTAGTTATTATGAGACATATGCGTTAAGAATTATATAAGGTCATAATTTACAAAGACAGAGTTTGTATACAGAAGCAAAAATAGGAAAACCAATTTACTGCAGATAAGGAGCGAATAATCACCTTTTTATAGCCCTTAAAACACGTCTAAGTATGACACACTATCTCTTTGTCTTAGGTCGTAATCCAGACTTAAGTCTCTTGGAAATTCTAGCCTATTGTAAAAGAAAGAAAATTAGATACACCATGATAGACTCCAATGAGGAAATAGCAGTGTTTGACATGCAAGGATTTGATGAACATATCGCTATCAAGGAATTAGGCGGCACTGTCAAGATTGCTCGTCCTCAGCCAGAGCTCCTCAACTATAAAGGTACAAAAAATAAAGTCATCTATGCAGTCAATTATATCAAAGCAGATCCAGTGCAGATGGATCAAAAAATTAAAAAATTACTGGCACAAGAAGAACTGAAAGGAACAAGACGTCATGGAAAGACAAGAAAGATCGATCCCTCCAAAGCACAAAATTTAGATTATGAATTTATTGCTTATAGAAACACTCTCTATACAACTACTGCAGTTTCTAATCCAAAAGAATACAAATTACGTGATGCAACACGCCCCATCTACGATCCTTTGAAAGTTATTTCTATTCGCTTGGCAAAAATACTTATTAATTTGTCTGAAGCACAGCGGGAAATATTTGATCCTTTCTGCGGTACAGGAACTATTCTGCAAGAAGCCTTATTGATGGATTATTTAGTCTGGGGTGTGGATAAGGAAGCGCATGCAGCAAGAAAAAATTTAGAGTGGTTGGAACAAAGATATACCCAAATAAAAAGCCATTGGCAAGTATTCCAAGGTGATGCAACAGACTTGAGAAAGTTCAAGACCATTGAAGCAGTCGTCACAGAACCTTATTTAGGTCCATTTCATTTAGGTTTACCAACTATAGAAGAAGCAGAAAAAATAGCAGACGAATTGAGAATTTTATATAGAGGTACTTTAATGGAGTTGGCAAAGAAAGTCACAGGAAAAGTAATAATCATTTTCCCAGAATTAAAAACCAGAAGCGGAGACATTGTTTCGTTGGATATGTACACAATTATTACACGTTCAGGATTTAAATTAGCGCCAATTCTCTCCAGTATTCAAAACCCAATTCCTTATATTGATAAAAAAGACAAGATTAATCGATACATCTATATTTTACAGAAAGACAAAACAAAAGAAATAATCAAAAAATAATAAATTAGTACATAACGCCTTTTCTAAGCATATCTCTATTAACATCTTCTTTCTTAGGATCTGAACTAAACATTCTCTTTAATTTAGTCGAGAAACGTGGATCATCATAGCGTGCATCTATTAAGGAGGCTGCAATTTTCTTGAATTCGATAGCTACATCAGTATTAGGTTTGTAAAGGGTTGCAGGTGTTGTTTCAGCAACAGACTCTAACATAGTAATATTTTCTGGTAAGACTCCAATAACAGGAACTCCGCAACTT
>JAUXTV010000147.1 GCA_030679025.1 Candidatus Woesearchaeota archaeon | reverse complement strand
ATTCTCAAGTGCAGATGTACATGCTCGAAAATGATCAAAATACTGTAGCCATGGAAGTCCCTCTCTGGCTGGAAAAAGAAGAATTAGAAAGCTACAAAAAAATTATGGAAAGAACACAACCTTTGACAGGACATATTGATGTTTTACGTGTTGAAGGAGATAAAGTCTGGATATGGGATTATAAACCGAATGCTCATAAAGAAAAATTTGCTGCAACTCAAGTCTATTTCTATGCCTTAATGTTAAGCAGAAGAACCAACCTGTCTTTAGATCATTTTAGATGTGGTTTTTTTGATGCTAAAACTGCTTTTGTGTTTCAACCTACACAACAACTTATTACGAAGAATATGGAACTAGCTGCCTTTACTTAAGACTATTTCTTCAAGAGTCTGCATGAACTTCTGCATATGATAAGGAGTTCTGTTGTTTTGAGGAATGATACCTTTTGGATTCTCTTTAGTAGGAAAGTTTTTTTGCCATACTTGTTGCAATGCTTGATAAGTTACATCACTTAACTTACCATCGACTGCTAAAAGATTTTCAGGATTCTCTTCATTGTAGATTTCTTGAAATTGTACTATTGCTCTTCTGGATTCTCTACCTAAATCTCCATCTAATTGTAGTGCTGTTCCAAGAAGATCATTTAATTGTTGTTGTATACGTGCATTTTTAGGTGCTAATCTGCCTGAGTTATAAGCTGCAACAGCTAAAGAAACATTTCCATAAAATGCAAAATTGTCTTGTAAGAGTCTTTCCCCATAGGCTCTATTAATCTCTGGTTGTAATAAACTTTGTTCGATTTCTTCCGGAGTAGTTCCTAAGCGTGGTAAGTCTTCATGTTTTTTTTCTAATACTCTAGCAGTTTGTGTTAAAATCTGCATTGATCCATAACTAGTATCATTAATGTGAGGCTCATATCTTCGTGCTTTGTGGTTACCATGAGATTCTATTTGCATTACTGTCGCTACAACATCTTCGGTAATAGTTGTTGGCAATACTAAGGAATTAATCTCTACAGGAGCCCGTTGTTTTTCTTTGTAAGGTAGATTATGTAAATAATTAAGACCTGTAATAAGTGCTGCTCCTGTTACCAATGCAAATACTTTAGGGTGTTTCATTTTATTACTTTATAGTAGTCAATTATTTATAAATCTATTGGTTATCTATTTAAACCCCTACCTGGTTTTTAAAGATTATGGAACCATGGATTCTTTCAGGCAAAATATCGTCACAGGCACGAGAATATGGTAAAACGCTCTGTATACCTGGTGCTAGGATTGTTGATATTGCTGACAAAGTAGAACAAAAGATTATATCATTAGGCGGCAAACCAGCATTCCCTGTTGATATTTCTTTGAACACTATGGCTGCTCATTACTGTCCTTTTGTAGAGGATCCTATTGTTGTACAAAAAGGCGATCTCTTAAAATTAGATTTGGGAACACATATTGAAGGTCATGTCACTGATACTGCTGTAACTATTGAAGTTGGTGGCGTTGACAAATACAAAAAAATGCGAGAAGCTGTTACTGCTGCTTTGAAAGCCGCTATAGATGTTGTAAGCCCTGGTGTTCAAGTTGGCAAAATTGGTGCTGCTGTAGAAGAAGTTATTACAGGTTATGGTTATAATCCGATTCGCAATCTCTGTGGACATGGTGTAGGTCTATGGGAAGTACATACTAAACCTACGATTCCTAATTATGATAATAAAGATCCGACTAAACTAACAGAAGGACAAAGAATTGCTATCGAACCTTTTGTCACTGACGGCGAAGGGATGATCAAAGAAGGCAAACCTTCTGGCATTTATGCTTTAATTAATCCAAAACCTGTTCGTCTTGATGGAGCACGAAAGATGATTCAACATATCATGAAAGAATGGAAGACTTTACCTTTTACTGTACGTTGGGTGAAACATATTCCTAATTATCAATTCTTACTTAATTATTTAGAAAAAGAACAAGTGATTTCCCAATATGGACAGCTGCCTGAAAAAAGTGGTGGCTTAGTTACTCAAGAAGAACATACTATAATGGTCGGCACTGGTGTTTTAACTAAATGAGAAGAATTATTTTCATTGGAACTATACATTGTGGTGTAACTGATGAAAAAGAGTTAGAGTTATTACTAAGCAACTATAAACCTAATCAACTTCTTGTTGAAATCGCGCAAGAGGATCTTGACAACAAAAAACTAAAACCATATCCTCCGGAAATGGTATTTGGGTATAAATGGGCTAAGAAACATAAAATACAAGTGAATGGTTTTGATTCTCCTATTAATGTATTAAAAGAAGGTCTTACTGCTGAACATCGTAAGAGAATACTTGACAAACAATTAGCAATAATAAAGAAATATAACTGGAAAGACTTTAATAAAAAATATTATTGCAAAAAAATTGGATTTTATAGAGAATATATAGATGTAGAAAAAAACAAAAGAAGAAATGAAGAAATGGTTAAAAATATTGAGATCTTAATACAAACTAGAGGCATAATTGTTGTTTTAACTGGTGCTGGAAATCTTACTTATTTTGAGAAACATGTTAAAGATACTGAATTTCCTCTCCGTTATCCTAAATAACTTGGTCTTTGTGCAACGACAGAAGCAATCTTTGCTTTTCTCAAGTATTTCTCCTCAACATCCTTGTATCTCTTGAGATCTTCCTCTTTCAGTGAAGGTAAGACTTTTTTTAATGATTCTTCGAAGTCTGCGTTAGTTACTTCAGTTGCTTCATTATTCTTACGAAGAGCATGCATGGCTGCTTCACGAACAACACCACAAATATCCGCGCCACTATAGCCTTCAGTTTTTTCTACTAATTTATCTATATCGACGTCTTTGGTTGGCACTTTACCTATATGGACTTGCAAGATTGCTTTACGTGCTTCTTTTGAAGGCATGGGTGCTGCAATAACACGATCGAAACGACCTGGACGCAATAAACTTGGATCCATCAAATCCGGACGGTTGGTTGCTGCGATGACCACCACGTCTGTCAATTCTTCTAGACCATCCATCTCCACGAGCAAGGTGTTAACGATACGTTCTGTCACACTAGAACCAATATCTGTTCCTCTTCGTGGAGCAATAGAATCAATTTCGTCGAAGAAAATAATCGTTGGAGCTGCTTGTCTTGCTTTTTCAAAAATTTTACGGACTGCCTTTTCTGATTCACCAACATATTTATTTATCACTTCAGGTCCTTTGACAGAAATAAAATTTGCTTCAGATTCATGAGCAACAGCTTTTGCTAACATAGTTTTTCCTGTTCCTGGAGGGCCATAAATTAGAATACCTCGAGGGGGTTTTATACCCATATTAGTAAACATCTTTGGATTTTTGAGTGGCCATTCTACTGCTTCTTTCAATTGCTGCTTCAATTCTTCCAGACCACCAATATCACTCCATGAAACATTAGGTCTTTCAATCAAGACTTCACGAAGAGCCGATGGACGAACGAGCTTTAATGCTGCTTTGAAATCTTCTGCAGTAATAATTAACTTTTTCAATGTTTCTGGAGGAATCTTTCCACTTTCATCTCTTTCAGGCAATACTTTTCGAATAACAGCCATAGCTGCTTCCTTGGACAATGCTTGCAGATCCGCACCAACAAAACCGTGAGTGATCTCTGCCAATTTTTCTAAATCTCTTTTCTTACCTTCCTCTCTACATAATTCGTAAAAATATGAATCCACTATTTTAAGTTCTAGTAAATCACTTAATACTACATAAACATTTTGAGAAAGCTTATCTTTCTTTTTTTTCAAAAATTCAACTCTAGGATCTTCCTTTTCTAATTTATTGATATTCTTATTCAATTCCATTAGTTCTGAAGTCAACTCAGCAAGATTTCCTTTATGTGAGAATAACTTAATAATTCTCTCGAATTTTTCTATTTTAATATTCAATCCATTGATGGAGTTCTCGAATTTTTCTATTTTAGCGTTTAACCCTGAAGCTAGATTGGTCATTTTATCTATCACTGATTTTTCATTTACTTTTTTATTCTTTAATTCTCTCAATTCTTTTTCTGCTTTTTCTTTTTCTATAATATTATTTTTAATTTGCTCTTCTGTGTTTTCTTTTTCCAATTTATTTTCTTTTAAATAATCCTCAGTTCTTGATAACGCTATTTTTGAAAGAAGGTCTACATATAATGTCCCTTCTATAGGCATGTTACGCGTGTGAATCTTTAAGATGTTTAATCGACCAGCTTTATTAGGAACGCCAATTTGGATTTCACGATCGAAACGACCAGGACGACGCAACGCAGGATCTATAGAGTTTGGACGGTTAGTTGCACCAATAACCACAACCTTACCTCTGCTCTTTAATCCATCCATAACTGTATTATGCAGAACGACAGGAATATTTCCCGCGATAAAATTAGAATATTGGGTTGTCAAGTCGTACATGACTCCTCCCTCACCTTGTTCTACGCTTATTACCTTACACGGAACAGCATCTGAGAGATATATCTGCTTTATTTCCTGCACAAATTGATTTTCTAGATGACCTAACTTTTGTATGAAATACCCAAGAACATTGCTATTAATATTATATGCCATATTTGGAGAAAGATAACGATACATATTATCATTAAGCACTACACCATGCTCGTCTCTTACCTGTTTTAATCCCGCCTTGATAGGATAGATTATTCTTGATATTTTTTTAATTCTATCTAAAAACGCAAGCAATTTTTTTCTTTTTCTTTCTAGCTTCATATAAGGAAGTATTTGCTCTACTAATCTTTCAAAACTCTCGTAACCTCCAGCAATTTGGACAACATAGACATTGTATTTCTTGATCGATGAGAGGATTCCTAAACTGGTCAATAATCGTGCTATCCCTAATGCTAATCCATAGCTCATTGTATTAAATCTTAAAGTATCTGTCGGACTTCCATCACCTTCCAATATTCCCGCTAAAAACGCCGCTTTTACTGAATTTGGTGAATTATAGAATTGTTCGGGGACTTTTACTGTATAAGCTTTCTTTCCCGAATGGAGACCAAAATACTCCTCTAATAATTTTGAAAATGATCGTGAGTACATTTCAAGTCTATCTATTTTTTGAAAATCTAACCTTCTGTCTTTGTTAAATTTTTTATTATAAATTTCTCTTCCAATACTGCTGGTTTCTCCAGAAAGATTAACCCTATAAGGGCCTATATGGCCATCTGCAATAACTAATCCAATTAGTTTCGCTAAGTCTTCATCTAATATCTCTGGTTTAGCAATAAAATAACTTTTTTTTAAAGGATATACTTTTTTATTTTCTTTTCGTGCAAGAGCTTCTACCTCATTATTTAGATCAATAAGTGATGCATATATGCTTAATTTTCCTTCGCTGTTTTTTACTATCTGTTGTTTTATAAGTGGCTTAAGATAGTTATTGAGTGCTTTTCTTGATATTTGTAGTTTTTTCTCAATATAGCTCTTCGTTATTTCCTTGTTCAGTAATAGATTTATAATTTTATTTCGCATAGAAGTTTCTGGAAGCATCTTTTTCTGTTCCAACTCTTCTAATTCTTTTAGAAAAATATGATTTCTCTTGAAGAGTTTCTTTATGAACCCTTCTTTTAGTTCTACTACCCACTTATCTTTCTCTCTTAATTGAGAAAGATCTATTTTTTGAATACTGTCTTCAAATGCAAGCTTTCTCGGAACAAAAACGTACTCTTCTGGTGTTATTTCATCTGCTTGTTTCCATACAACTCCTTCATCATTAATGGATAAATATTTAGTTATCGCAGAACTCGTAATTGATGCTCCATTCTGTAAATTTATTTTGAACGACTGTGGAACTTGCGTTTTTGTCAACGCGATTATCCGGGTATTTTT
>JAUXTV010000133.1 GCA_030679025.1 Candidatus Woesearchaeota archaeon | reverse complement strand
CTTCTCTTTCAAAATGAAATCTTCCAAATCCTGCTTGTCGTCCAATATAATATTCATTGTCTTGATTTTTATCATGGCGCAGACGTCTGGCAGCAGGTGATCGTTGAAGATCTGTTAAAGTAGTTTTAAGAGCGACAGCATCAGTTATAGCTTTTTTTGCCAAAGCTTCGTTCTCAGAAGTATTTGGGTTGGCAGCTATAGTTTTAATAGTGTCATATAACAAAGTAAGAAGCTTTGCACGTGCTGCGAAATAATCCTTTTCACGGCGATTTTCAGGAGCAAGGTCATCAGGGTTTTGAGTACAGGTGTTAAAATCAATCTGACTAAAACGTTGTGCATCACGTTCTAACGTATGAGGGATTGCAATAACTTCTTCAAGATTCATTTCTTTTTGAGGCATCCTAACAGTAAACCCTATAGGTGCTGTTCGCAAGAAAGTTTCATAAGAGGTTCTCAAAGTTTGAAAAACAGTATTTACAGTTTGGAGAATATTACCAGCACGTTGAAAAAAAGAACTAGGGTTCTGAAGATATGCTAAAAAAGTAGGATGAGAGAATTGAAGTAATTTGTCTGCAACAATATCTACTGCAAATTCACTAACTTCTCGAATTGTTTTTTGGCGACCTCTAATTTTAGTCTTTCGTTCATGAGATAAAGGAACAGCATCCATCAAACTTAGAAGGCTATGGGTTAAAAGAGCATTACCATCAATTAAAGGAATTTTAACATAGAAAGATCTACCATTAGACTCGTCATCTCTAAACAGAACCATTTGTTTGTGGTCTTTTTGATCATCGTCTGGTTTTTTAACAAACATGTGTTGAAGAATTTTATTATATTTTTCAGCGCCTTCGCGAATCGCTTTTAGAAATTGAGGAATTCTTAATTTAGAGTCAACATAAAGACCAACCATAGTTTGTAATCTATGATTTAATGAAGATACATTAGTAATAGCTTCAAATTGTTCAGAATCTATTTCTGGAGGCAATAAGCTAGCAATACTATGAGCAGATGCCTTTCTTCTTCTTCTCTCCTCTATAACTCCCAAATAAGTAGAGTTAAGTGTATGAATCACGTTATGAAATTGTGGCAAAGCTTCAGACAATAAAGTAGGTGGTAGATTATTGGAATCGGGCACGTCTACAGAGGAAAAAGAAGTCAAATGAGCTTGTGGATAAAGAACTTGTAAATCTCTTTGTATTTGTTTGAATGCAGGGTGTAAATTTTCAATCACACTAGCGAGATCATCAAGAGAAGAACCAGTTTGTCGTGCAAGATTTAATTTATCAACTGCACCGCTATTTTGAAGTAAATCCAAGATGCTTCGTGGAAAGGAATCTCCATTTTTAGGTCGAGAAGATTTTTGCTTTTTAGACATAGAAAGAAAAAGGTAAAAACATCTTTTATAAATCTTTTGCTTCTTGAAAGTGATAACAAATAGACTTTGAAAAATTGAAGGGGTTTTAGAAACGCAATGTTTATAAGCTACTTTTAGAAAATCCCTATATATTTCGGGGGCTTATAATGGCAAATCAACAACAACCAATCTATATATTACCAGAAGGCTATACACGCCAATTAGGACGTGATGCGCAAAGAAATAATATTATGGCTGCTAAATTAGTGGCTGAAACTGTCAGAACTACTTTAGGTCCAAAAGGCATGGACAAAATGATTGTTGATTCTATAGGTGATATTATTGTTACCAATGATGGAGTTACTATTCTAGAAGAAATGCAAATTGAGCACCCAGCTGCTAAAATGTTAGTGGAAGTTGCTAAAACACAAGAAAATGAAGTGGGTGATGGTACTACTACAGCAGTAGTCCTCGCAGGTGAATTCTTAAAGAAAGCTGAAGCATTACTCGATCAAGAAATTCATCCAACAGTTATCGCTCGCGGCTATCATATGGCTGCAGAAAAAACCCAGGAAATTCTCAATCGATTAGCAGTTTCAGTGACAGCAAAAGATGAGGAAATTTTAAAACAAATTGCTATGACTGCTATGACTGGCAAAGGTGCAGAAGCATCTCGCGAAATCTTGGCAGATCTGTTAGTAAAAGCTGTCAAACAAATCACTGATGGCGACAATATAGAAATGGACAATATCAAAATCGAAAAGAAAGTCGGTGGCGGTATTGAAAATGCAGAATTAATTGAAGGCATTGTCTTAGACAAAGAACGTGTCCATCCTGGTATGCCAACAAAAGTAAAAAATGCTAAAATTGCTTTACTAGATGTTGCTTTAGAAATTAAAAATACAGAAACTGATGCTAAAATTCAAATTTCTTCTCCAGACCAAATGGAAGGATTCCTCATGCAGGAAGAAAAAATGATTCGTGACAAAACCAACAAAGTCATTAAGTCTGGAGCAACTGTAGTCATCTGTCAAAAAGGTATTGATGATTTAGCTCAACATTATTTATCCAAAGCAGGAGTCTATGCTTGCCGCCGTGTAAAAAAATCAGACATGGAAAAATTAGGAAAGGCAACTGGTGCTTCTATTATTATGTCCCTCGAAGACTTGTCAGAAAAAGATCTCGGTCATGCTGGTCTTGTAGAAGAACTCAAAGTCGGCGATGAACAAATGACTTATGTTCGTGAATGTAAGAATCCTAAAGCTGTCACTTTCTTAGTGCGTGGCGGTACACAACACGTTGTAGATGAAGTAGAACGTGCAGTTAAAGATGCATTAGGCGACATCATTGCAACCTTGAAAGTAGGAAAGGCAGTAGGTGGTGCTGGTGCTATTGAAATCGCTGTCGCTAGAGAAATCAGACAGTATGCAACTCAATTAGCAGGACGTGAGCAATTTGCAGTCTTAGCTTTCGCAGACGCTCTGGAAATTATCCCAAGAACTCTAGCAGAAAATGCAGGTCTTGATCCTATTGATCTGTTAACAGAATTAAAAGCACAGCATGATAAAGGAAATAAATGGGCAAGCGTGGATGTCTTCACAGGAAAAGTCACAGACGCTTGGAAAGCTGGCGTTATTGAACCATTAAAAATCAAGACACAAGCAATCAAGTCCGCATCAGAAGTTGCTGAATTAATTCTCAGAATTGACGATGTTATTGCAGGCTCAGGTTCTAATAAGCAATCATCTATGCCTCCTGGTATGGGTGGCATGCAAGATATGTAAGAAAAAAATGGAACTGCAATTAAAATCACTTACTGATCTATTTGACGATGGTATTGCTGATCTTGGACTTATAGATAATTGTGAGTTAGGAGTAGACTTCTTAAATATAGGTAAAAAAATTATTGATCTGACTAGAGAAAATGCCAGGATGCATAATATTCATACAGAAAAATTAAGAGAAGCAATAAATTATAGTAGAAGAAGTTTAGAATTTTTACAACAGTATACTCAAGTAGGAGTTACTGCAGAGATTCTTTCTGAATTAGAAAAAAAAATTAAATTAGCATCAGACCATGTAAGGATTAAATTAGATTTTGACTATGCAAAGAAATTTGGTCATGCTAGTCAGCATAGATTAAGATTAGAAGTTCGTAGCACTCACCATATTAAAAAAGAAGTAAATTTATTAGAAAATATTACAGAAAATGAAAGAAGAATACATGAAATGCTCCAGCAGAGAGTCTGGTCTAGAAACGATGAAGAAGCACAAGCTTATAGAAGTTTAGTAATTGGTGCTTGGATTTGTTTAGGAAGATATACTCAAAAAAATAGAAATGATGAGAAAATGGTTGCTGCGGCATTGGCTTTGGCAGTAAAACAGGATAAGTATGTAGCAATTATTACAGCAGATAATCGAATTGGAGATATTTTAATAAAAACACAGCGAGCACTGCAAACTATGAATATTCCTTATATGTTAAGAGCAACAAATCAACCTGCAACCACAATTTCTTTTGAGAGGTTAAGACAACGATTAGAGGAAGGAAAAGTTATGGTTGTTACAGCACTGCCCACAAAAGTAAGATATGAAGTAGAATACAATTCAGCGGATTTTTACCAAAGAAAAGTAGCACCAGCTCCTGTCCCAGTCCAAATACCAGTCTAAAAGCAAAATTTATATACTCTAGTCTCTAGATAGAAGATGGGGGTACAGATGAAACAAACTAAATGGCTTGCGATAAGTATAGTTGTTCTAGCATCGCTTCTAGGATCTGAAGCAGTCAACGCCTACATGATGTACGGCGGTATGTACAGTGGTCAACCCTATTCTTATTATCCTTCAAGAAATTATTACATGATGGATTATTAT
>JAUXTV010000123.1 GCA_030679025.1 Candidatus Woesearchaeota archaeon | reverse complement strand
TTGATGACTTGTGCACCGACATCAACTACTGATTAAATACTACGATAGTTAATTGTTAAATCTGTTCTAGTATGATGATCAAAATATTTATCAAAGTTAATAAAAAAGTCAAGGTTGGAACCTGCAAACCCCATTATACTTTGCCAATCATCCCCAACACAGAATAACTTGCTATTTATGTTTTTATTCATCAACCCCTTAATTAAGTCGTATCTTTGCCTACTTATGTCTTGATACTCGTCAATAAGAATATGGTCATATAAATCTTTATAGAAACTTTTGTTTTCTTTTAATATTTCTACAGCAAGATTGATCATATCAGAGAAATCTATAGAATCATCTTTTTTTAATTCATTTTGATATATTTCATAAATTCTAATTGCGATGTCTGCAAAAGCTTTTTGTTTTAGAGACCATCTGTCTTCTACCAGTCTTTTTTTTATATCCGAAGGAAGTAATTTGTAAGTTTTTGCAATAATAATAAAGTTCCCTATATTATTTGATAATGTATTTACTGATGCACGACATTCTTCCCAAACTCGCTCAACTAACTCTTCATAAAGAATCGGTTCAAGAATAAAAGGAGTATCGTTTTGTTTATTCTGAATCGCTTCAAGAAATCTCTTTTTCAGTTTTTCTTGGAAGTTAGATTCATTATATTCATAGGAATATGTTTCTATGAGTGAATACTTAGTTTGTTTCCTAAATTCTGCTTTTTTATGTTCCATGGAATTTTTATATTCTTCTGTAGGATTCTCTCCTGAAAACCAAAATGGAACTCTTCCTTTTTTATCAAGTGACCAATGTTCGAGATATAAATCAAAATCAGGAAAATAGAAATCTGGTTTTAAAGGATCATTTTTCTCATATTTGTTCTGTTCCATCCATGTTGCAGGTGCTTCGTAAATGATATTGATCTTATTACCATTGAGATTATGCTTTACAAAAAAGTTAAGAATATCTCTTTCTGCATCACTTTTGACTTTTGTCCCATCTAAAGCAGTATAACGGAGTTGCTGCATATATTTATAATATTCTTCTTTAGTTTCAAAATCAGTTTGTTCTTTCTTTATATCAGAATCACCATAATATCTCATGTATTCTACAATTTCATTCTTAATTTCACTATTCTCTACCTCTGTTAAGAAAACTTTTTTAATGAACTCTCTGTATTCCTTATCAAAGTTATCTCCTGAAAATTTGAGTTTTTGAATCTTTTTTTTGTTGATTTTAGCATCGGATTCTAAAATCTCTTTTCCCAATGCATGAAATGTTTTAACCTTGATATTTATATTATATCTCTCTTTTAATCTTTCAGCTATTTCATGAGCTGCTTTTTTTTGAAATGCTAAAGCAAGAATTCTATTTGGTTCAATTGTGTCTGGTTTTCTATTAATCAAGTAGGCAATTCTAGAAATAAGAACCTCAGTCTTTCCTGAACCCGCACCAGCAATAACAAGATTGTGCTTATCATCAGTTACAATGGCAGTTAATTGGTCATCATCAAGATTAACAGAAGATAGCTTCCAAAGATTGCGATATTTTATTTTCCTACGAATTATAAACTCAGCATTATAAGAAGCGGTTTTTTTAAAAACTTGTTTAATATTATGGATTGCTGATAAAATCATTGCATTAAATTTTTCATCGAAAACATCGGAATAATAAGAAATATCCTTTAAATTCTTAAGATACTCTTCAAGCAAAGAATTTATTTTATCTTTTTTTGAAAAAATCAAGTATGTGTCTTCATGCTCAATATCAGAATATTCTTTCTGAGCCTTATCAACTGAGTTGTTTACTAATGATTTCAAATTATTGGAGATCCTATCTCTGCTGTTGGAAAGTTCATTTAATTTTTTTCTTGACCATCTTCTTAAAGGAATACCAAAATAAACGATAGTCAAAGGATAACTTAAATAAAGGTAAAATTTCTTATTTTTTATCTCTTTAAGCAGCAATTGAAATTCTTCTATTATTTTTGATAGTTCCATGTAATATTTCCTTATGGTTCATACATAACAAACCTCTGCAACGTCTTCAACACCTGCTCTTTCAAGACCTTATCTCTCCCTGAATGTAAGGAAGGTTGAGATGCTTGTTCCATAGGTTTCGCAAGAAGTACGAGTTTAAAAAGATTCTCCGCAAGAAGAGATAGTACTTATGTTGTTTTTTCGGCTGCAATCAGTGATTTTCCGGGATTTTTGCCGCAAGTGTTATTTAGACTAGAAGTTTATCTTATAAAAAAAGGAAGGTTTAAATATGAGTACCCATACATATACACACATGGCATCAAAAAACATTGCTATTACTGAAAAGGCCTACAAGCTCCTAGCTAGGCATAAACGTCAGGGAGAGAGCTTTTCGGAAGTTATAGTAGAACATTTCCAAAAGAAAAAACACCTCTTTGATTATGCTGGCATCTGGGCTGATATACCTGAAGAAGAGTGGAAAACATTCGAAGAAGGTGTACAGCGTGCAAGAAAAGGACTAAACGAGTCCATGAAAAAAAGAATAGCAAGGCTGCAGCAATGATAGGTGTAGACAGCAGCATTATTATTGATATCCTTCGTAAAAGAATAAACCTGGAAAAACTCCAGAAATTTTCTGAAGAAGATCTTTGGACTACAGAAACAGTAGTATATGAGCTTCTCTATGGAGTTTATTTTGGAGGTGAAAAGATTGCAGAAAAAGAACAGCAAATCGCAGCCATTCTAGATACCTTTACTTATATTCTTCCCTTTGATAGAAAGTCCGCAGCAAAAGCAGCACATATTGGCGGAAATCTTGCAAGAACAGGACAGATGTTGGATCATAATGATACTTTAATTGCTGGAAGTTTGCTAGCACATGGTTGTAACAAATTCTTAACAAAAAATAAACGTGATTTTGAACGGATTAAAGAATTAGAAGTACTTGATCTATGATACATTATTTCATTCTGTTTTTTGTTTAAACTATTTATTGAACAAGAGAATAAGCGAAAGTTATACTTGTTTTGCTACTGCTCTTTTCACTACTTTTTCAAAATGGATTCCATAAATAGCTAATTCCACAGCCATGGGCAAAGCTTTGCGTTTTGTTAATGCAGTTTTAACAATTAATTTCCAATATCTCATCCTCGCTCTTGAAAGAATACCTATGCTCCAAATACTTCTAAGAAATGCTTGCACATCTCCTTTGGTTATCTTTGCATGAACTGTCGGCTTATATTGCTTGATGAAAGTTTCTATTCTTTTATAATAATATTTTCTAGAGTAAATCGTTGAGAAAATTTTCTTGTAGCCTGCAACTAATGTTTCTTTGTTCATCTTGGGAATAAAATTGAGAATACCATCAGTATTTTCTCCTGTAGCATCAGTGAGCAATCTTTTTTCTGCTTTTAATCTATGCCAGAGCCTTGTTTGTGGGAGGACTGTCAATAAGCCAACCATCGCAGTGACTACTCCGATTTCCTGAATGAATTTAATCTGCGTGTCGAAAATACTTTCTGTGTCTGTATCAAAACCAACAATAAAACCACCCATGACTTGCATGCCATTTTGATGAATTGTTTTTACTGCTTCAGCTAAATCCCTGGTCACATTCTGGAATTTACCGCATTCTTGTAATCCTTCTTTTGAGGGCGTCTCAATACCCAGGAATACTTTGCAGAAATTTGCCGCGCTCATCAATCGCATCAATTCTGGATCAGCGGCGAGATTAGTGCTAGCTTCAGTCAGGAGAGTAAAAGGATATTTATGTTCTTTTTGCCAAATAATTAATTTTTGCAGCATCTGTTTCACGTGAGTCATATTACCTATGAAATTATCATCCACGACAAAAATAGAACCACGCCAGCCCGCGTCATAGAGACTTTGGAACTCTTTGACAAACTGTTCAGGACTCTTTACTCTGGGAATTCTTCCATTCATGATAATGATATCACAGAACTCGCAGTTGAAAGGACAACCCCGAGAATATTGTATAGCCATGGTAGCATAATTCTTGAAATTAATTAAATTCCAAAGAGGAATGGGTGTTGTTGTGATATCTGGTCTTTTGGGAGAGGTGTAAACTTGTTTTAACTTTTTTTGTTCCAGATCTGCCAAGAATAAAGGCAAAGTAACTTCAGCCTCATTGAGAATGAAATGATCTACATTTTTAAAGTTCTCATGCTGTGTGGTAAACACTGGACCTCCAGCAACGACGATTTTATTTTGTGTTTTGCAACGATTGATAATTTCCTGAGCGCTGGTTTTCTGCACTATCATAGCACTGATAAAAATCATATCTGCCCACGCGATGTGCTCGTCTGTGAGCTCTTCCACGTTTAAGTCTATGAGCTTCTTGTTCCAAGTTTCTGGGAGCATGGCTGCTATGGTCAATAATCCTAGAGGAGGGAATGCTGATTTTCTCTTGATAAACTTAAGCACGTGCTTAAAACTCCAAAAGGTATCTGGGTACTTGGGATAGACTAAGAGGATGTTTTTCATACTAGAGTATCTCTTTCTCAAGCTCTCTTTCTTCTTAAAGAATGAAGTTACTTTTTGGAAAGTCTTTGCTCTCTCTGTGAATTGATAAACTTGAAAGGCTTGTGGATGCCTATAGATTCATACTGCTGTTTGGTTTCTTCTTCTGGATTCCGAGGCTGGATTACAAATACTTGATCATCAGGCCGCACACGCTCTTTGACTATAAATGAGATTTCATCTCCTTTTCTCGCGCTAACAATTCTTTGATCTTCTTTTCTGAGTTCTGGCACTTTAGTTTTATAAAATCCAGTTGTTTGTCCAGTGAAACAAACTTCGTCTCCTTTCTTGAGCTCTCCTTCTTCCATGAGCACTGCTGCCACTTTTAACTTTGGATAATATTTAGTTACTTTTCCTATCTTGACTTTTTTCTCCTGTGCCGCTGATCCATAGAACTTTGTCCAGGAATCATTAGTCGGAGTTCCCAAGAAAAAATTATCCGTGAAGCCACGGTTGAAGACTTTTTCCAATTCCTTGACCAATGCTAAAGCTTTTTCCTCTGTGAATTTCTTCTGACTGATGAGATCGATCGCTTCTCTGTATGCTTTCGTGACAGTATACACATATTCTGGACCTTTTGCCCTGCCTTCAATCTTAAAGACATCAACGCCTGCTTCTTGTAGTTTATCTAGAATCGGAAGAGCACAGAGATCTTTGGGAGACAAAATAAAGTTCTCATCAAGAATGAATTCTCTTCTGGGATCTTCTACGTCTGTTATCTTGTATTTTTTCCTGCATTCATGAAGACATTGGCCTCTATTTGCTGACAAGCGATTGTGAAACTGACTCATAAAACATCTACCAGAATAAGCAACACATAAGGAACCATGGACGAAAGTTTCCAATTCTATAGGTCTTCCTTTATAGTTTAATTTATCTTTTTTTATCTGCTCTTTCAAGGATTTTATCTGATCGATACTACATTCCCTGGCTAAAATAATTCTTGGAGAAAAGTTCGCGAAGAATTTAATGGATTCATAATTCGCTACTGACAATTGCGTGCTGATATGAACTTCAATATTTCTTTCCTGACACATCTGGACAATGGCCATGTCTGTTGCTATGACTGCATCTACTTTTGTTTTCTTGACTTCTTCGAGAATTCTTTTTACTTTGTCTAACTCATG
>JAUXTV010000113.1 GCA_030679025.1 Candidatus Woesearchaeota archaeon | reverse complement strand
TTTCTGGAACTAGCATCGCAACTCCTAATGTAGCTGGAGCAGCTGCTTTAGTGCGAGAATATTTAATGACACAACGCTCTGTCAGCAATCCAAGCGCAGCGTTAGTAAAATCTATAATTCTTAATGGCGGAGATCATATGTCTAATGGCATTCCAAACACTAATTATGGATGGGGAAGAATGAATTTATCACAATCATTCGCGGATGATATGAATAATAATTTTGCGTTCTGGGATGTTACACAAGGATTAACTACGAATGGAGTTCGAGAATACACTGTTTTAGTTTATGAAAGCAAACCTTTACGCATTACTCTTGACTGGACTGATCGAGAAGCATGTCCTGAACCTGGTTGTTCTGGAACTCTGCCTAAGCTAATCAATGATTTAGACTTAGTTGTGATTGACACAAATGGACAACAATTTTATGGCAATGACATGACTTCACCTTATAATGATCAAGCGGATAGACGAAATAATGTTGAGCGCGTGGAAATCGCTGTTCCTGTCACAGGATATTACACTCTTCGTGTTCGAGGATTTAATGTTCCTGTAGGCACACAAGACTTTGCACTTGTAGCTAGCTATCAGAATTCCAACGACCTTATGGGATGTATTACAAATGGCCCTAGTCCTGGCAATGTTGTTTGTTGAATTCTACAAGCATAGGACTACAATTTCTAGAAAAATACAATATCTAATTTAAATATTCACTATTTTAAAGTAGTATCAATAGAAAAGTTTATAAAGAAGTTACTTATAAATAGAATATGGAATTTATGCTTGATTCTGCAAATCTTGAAGAAATAAAACAAGTCAAAAAACTTGGTCTTTTAGATGGATTGACTACTAACCCTATAATTTTCAAACGAGGATTTGATGAATTAAAATATACAGGAAACTTTTTTGATTATGCAAAATGGATTTTAGAAATTACCGGCGATAAACCTTGTTTTTTCCAGGTTGCTGCACGCTCAAAGGAAAGCATTATTCATCATGCAAGAGTGCTCTATAGTCAATTGTCGAAACATGGTAATGTTCATATTAAAGTTCCTATCGATACACGAGAGAATGATTCTCAAGAACAACAAGAAGGTTTTGAAGCAATTAAAACTCTCACAGGAGAAAAAATACCTGTTCTGGCCACAGCAATAGTAACACCCGTTCAAGCCTATTTGGCTGCTAGAGCTGGAGCGAAATATGCTGTTCTGATGCTTCGTCCTTATGACGACTTTAGGGCAGAACAATTAGGAATTAAGTTGGATAAATCAGGATATTTAGATACTGACTTTGTTCGAAGGAAGGTATTGGCACGTGGGATGGCGCTTGATACCTATTTATGCGGATTTGATACACTACAGCGTACAGCTCGCATCTTTGAAACGCAGAATTTAGAAACAAAGTTGATTATCGCTGGTATTAGAAACCAGCTTCAAGTTTCTGAGGTTTTAGCTACAAAAGGAGTTGATGCCATAACAATACCTTACTTTGTTTTTACATCCCTTTTCCCCCATAGTAAAACACAGAAATTTGTTGCGGATACTTATGGAGCTTTGCCTGAATCTTACAGGCAATTCTTAGAAAATGGAACCTAAAGAAAAACGAATGCAAGTTATCGGTATTTATGGTGTCAATGCTTCTGGTAAATCAACTTTATCCCATATGCTTGCACGTGATTTTCTAGAATATGATATAGAAACAACAGATAATCTTTTTGCGGTGAAGAGAAGATTAAACCAAAATAACCCTATTCTTCAATATAGCAGCTATTCCCAATGGGAGAGACTTGGAGAACCAACTGCATGTAATGTTTGGAAGGGTTTTCAAGACTATAGAGAATCTATGCGTGATTACTTACATTGGATTCTTGAAAGAGCACGAGATCAACGTGTTGGTATGATCATTGAAGGAGTACATATTATCCCAGAACATTTTCTTTCTTTTGCAAGAGATATGGATATTACTCTGTTTTTATTGCATATCGATGATCTTAAAAAACATAAAGAGCGTATGTTAGACAAGTGCTGTTATCGACCAGGTCTTCTTACAAGGTTTGAAAAATACTTTGATAATATACGACAACTTCAACGCAGTTTACTGATAGAAGCACAAGACTCACCTATTAAAATTATTGAAACTGGAGTTTCTTTGGAAAGTGCCATCACGACAATGAAAAGCTTTTTACAATGAAAGACCATATTCATTTTATTACAAAAGATGGATTTATTTTTACTACAAAAGGTGATGTGCATGATGAACAGCAGGTTAGATCGGCTGCACTTTATAGAGTATCTACTTCTGGAAAAAGAGAGTTGCATGGAATAAACTATGAAAAAGAAACTGATGAATTAGGTATGGGTTGGTTAAGAAATGCTAAATTAGATTATTGTGTCCAGGATGAAATAGGTCCGAGAATTCTTATCCCAACAAAAGATATAACAGATATTTTTGATCCATTTTCTGTCTTTGATTTTGTAAAGTGGAAAACTAAAGATACACAATGGAAACGACTTGTGGATGAGCTTGAGAAAGTATTTCCACGAGAAGATATAGGATTTATCGGCTCTTATCTAGTAGGATTTCCATCCCTTGATTCTGATTTAGATATTGTTATTAGAGGAAAAGATAATCTAACTATAGCAAAACAAGAGATAGACAATCTAAGATCTAGATTGGGGGCTGTACAAACATTAGACTCATGGAGAGAGAAAGTTTCTTTAAAAAAATACCATGCTGTTTTTAACTCAGACTTCAATGACTTTACGGAAATGATAAAAAGACGATGGTCAACTATTCGAACTTCAGAATTTATGTTAAAACTAAGGTTTGCTTATAAATCTCATGAGATACCTAACCCTATATTTAGGCACCCTCAAGGAGAGAGAACTATTACTGGAAATGTGCTTGTTGATGAAGGAGTTAATTTTATGCCAAGAGTGTTTACATTGATGAGTCATGATCACCAAACTTACCATGTATTTACTTATTTTTGGGACTATTCTTTTTGTGTTGCAAAAGGAGATAGAGTGTCTGTAAGAGCATCTTTATTTGATGAGAATAAACTCCTCTTGAAAGATCCTAAAGAACACGGCATTCGTTTTATCCATGAAAATTAGAGAAGCATTACAACGAAGAGATAATGATTATACTTTTTTAGAAAGGAAATTTCTTAATGTGGGAGACTTAGTAAGTCCAGAACTCTCGAGTGCTCATGTTACTGGAAAAAGTGCAAGCGTGATCATTCCTGTTTACAATCTTGCAGATCGCGTACAACTTTGTTTAAATGCTCTTTCAAAACAAACATTTTCAAAACATAACCAATTAGAAGTTATTGTAGTTGATGACTGTTCATCTGATGAT
>JAUXTV010000111.1 GCA_030679025.1 Candidatus Woesearchaeota archaeon | reverse complement strand
TATGATGATAAAATCAGTAAAGTCTTTCGACGGAGAGAAGAAAGTGGAAGGTATAACTCTCATGGGCGGTGAAAAAATGAAGTTTGATGGTATCTTCATGGGTTGTGGAGAGCTCTCTGCTTTTGACTTTTCAGCAAAACTCGCTTTAACTATTGAGAATGATTCTTTAGTGGTGGACAAAAATGGAATGACTAGTGTGAAGGGCATTTTCGCAGCTGGTAACTGTATTTCAAAGTGCAGGCAAGTCGCGAAGTCTGTCGGTGACGGATGTAATGCAGCATTGTCAGCTATTCGATATGTGCGCAACAAAGAAGTCTATCAGGATTACGCAGCAAGCAAGGAGAGGTGACTAGAATGGCAAATTATACAATCAAATATAATAGCGGTGCATGCATTGGTGCAGGTTCTTGTGTGGCGGCATGTCCTGAAAATTATAGCTTGGGAAGCGACAATAAAGCCATAGTAAAAACAAAGACTATAACTGATAAAGAATTGAAAAAGAATATCGCGGCAGCAAAGTCCTGTCCAACACTAGCCATAGAGATTTACGATGCCAAAGGTAAAAAAGTCGCTCCATAAAATCTACATCTTTGGAAATCCTTTAGTCGAAGAAGATACTTTAGCCGTCCTAGTGGGGAAACAATTGCAGAAGAAATTTCCTGAGATAGAATTTAAGCACATAGATCCTACTGAAGAAGAAATCCAAGAGCAGGAAATAATTATCCTTGACGTCGCGCAGAACATTGAGAAAGTGACTCTCATTGAGAATATAGATCAGTTGGAGCTTGGTCCAAGAGTTTCTCTCCATGACTTTGATGTCACCTTCGCGTTGAAATTGTTAAAGAAGATTGGGTCAATCCAAAAAGTAAAGATCATTGCTATTCCTATGAAGTATAGTCTGGAAAAAGCATGTAAAGAAGTAGAGCCCTATGTCCACTTGACTCTTAAGAAGTGAGTTGCGCAGCTCATGCAGGGATCATAAGCTCTGATTAGAGTTTCACAAGTATGTTCTATCCAATGTCTTGGTTTGTTGATATTTTGCTGTACTAAATCAAAGATATCGTTGCGCATGTTGATCTGATTCTGTTGCGTAGGAACTATGATCGTGCCATTTTTCACAATGCTGTTCTTGTCAATCTTAAGCCTGTAGTAGAGTGTTCCTCTGGGTGCTTCAACTACGCCAACGCCTTCTCCTGCTCTAGCTGGAATAGGTTCTGGATCTTCCTTGTGAAAAGTATATTTGTCAAGAAGTTCTAAAGCGTGATCTAGACTGTGTAAAATTTCAATTGCTTGTGCTAGATTATTATGGAAGACATTGTAGGAAGGAAAGATTTTAAGGTAGTTCGCTGCGTCTCGTTTTGTATGCTCATGCAGTAAGTCTTTGCTGAGATTTATTCTTGCTAAGGCCCCAACCATATAATCTCCTTCATGAAATCTATAGCCAATAGCCTCTGAGTAAGGAATAACTACTTGCTTGAGATGTTTGAAATAATCTTCTTCCTCTATGCAATAACCTTGTGTGCTTTTGATGCATCCTTCTAGAAATCCAAACTCCTCAGCAGCAAGCGCGACAAAATTAGTTTTTCGAATAAATTTGAATTTAGTCTTGGAAAAAAGATCTATTAAACGCAGGATGATGGGTCTTATCTCTTTGAGTTCTGTTATGACCTTATCTATCTCTACACGTTCTGGAAAATGAGTAAATCCTCCAACAACAGGATAAGGTGCATGCACTGATCTGCCAGCGACTAAAATAGAAAGATGATTGCCGACAGCCTTGACATGAAAAGCGTCATGAATAAGGTCGTGATGTGACTCATTGAGTTCTAAAATAGAGTCTTTGCCAAGTTCATCAGGAAGTGCAAAAATATAGAGGTGCAAAGCATGATCTCTAATCATTAAGCCATACATCGCTAGTTTTCTAAGCATGATGGTCTGTGCCGTTGGTCGTATGCCTAAGGTCTTTTCTATGGCTTCAATACAACAGATCAAATGTGCTATGCTGCAAGTCCCGCAAATTCTTGAGACATGCTGAGGTAATCCAACAACAGGTTTTCCTCTGATAGCCTGTGTGAAGAAGCGTTTATTTTCTGTAATCTTGAACTTGACATCCTTGACTTTATTGTTTCTGATTTTGATTTCTAGATCTGCATGACCTTCTAATTTAGTCAGATTTTTAATCGTGATGTCTGATTTATGCAACTTTAAACTCCTTGAGGCATTTGTTCACAATATCTAGGAATATCTTTTCATCCATAGGACATCCAGGCACCTCATAGTCTACTTTTACTAATTCTTTAAGATTAGAAACTTTTTTGCATTGCTTGAAGCGGTCTATGAGAAATTGAATTTCCTGCTTGGTTTTCTCATCGAAATAATTTCTTTGCGCGGAAGGCATGCCTTGAACAGCGCAGCTTCCTATGGCGACTAGCTTCTTGCAGTTCTTTCTGATCTCTAAGAGTTCTTTCTTCATGGCTGTTGAAGTGATTGCTCCCTCAACAAATGCTACATCTATGCCTTTGAGAGTGTTTTTGCTCTGGAGAATTTTTGCATGTTTAAACTTAAGAAGCTTAAACCATTCTTGGTAATGATCATTCAGAAGTTCAGTAAACATAATAGTGCTATCTTCACAGCAAGTAAAGGAAAACCAGCCTATATTTAATTGCTTCTGCCTCTTTTTCTGCATAAAAAATAAAAAATCTGGAAGTATATAAAGAATACGTTTACTTTTGGATACTACAAGAAGAACTTTTGTAGATAATAAAAGCTGTAGATTATAGAGATGCCTAAAAGAATGCTAAGGCTTCCTGCTAAAAATTGTAATCCTTTTAAGAGTCTGGTAAAACGCTGGACAAAGAGAAAAGGCAAGGCAAGAACCATACTAAGAAGCAGCATACCTAGAATTGCTCCGCTGCCAAAGACAAAAATAAAGGAAATGCCTTGAAAAAATGTCGGAGTGGATGCAAGCACCAGCAGAGTCAATGCAGCGCTGCCTGCTAGACCATGAATCATGCCCATAAAAAAAGAAGTATGATAATGTTTGTGAGCAAGAGAATGGTCATGCGTATGAAAATGTGTATGAGGTACAGAATTATGAGTGTGTTGATGTGCATGAAGCTTGTCATGAAAAAGATCCCAAAGAACTTTAACACCTAAAAAGACTAAAAAAATGCCCACAAGAAATTCAAAAAAAAGAGCTACACGTTGAGACAAGGATATTTTGAAAGCAAGTAAGATAATACCAACAAGAAGAAGAGTAAGTGCATGGCCAAAGCCCCAGTAAGATCCGATCAAGGAAGAAGTTTTGATATTTTTTGTTTTACTGGTGATGGCTGTCACAGCAAGGACATGATCTGCATCTAAGGCATGTTTCAATCCCAGAATAAATCCAAGGCTTAAAGCAGTAATCAATTCCCAGGAAAAGAAAGTCATGCAATCACCTTAATAAGAAAGCGAAAGAAGAGGTATATAAAACTTGCAGCTATACTATTCTACTTAAATCCTGACAAAGAGAGAGGAAGAGAATGGAATTATAACGAAATTTATATATAACCTTAATTAATTATTCAACTATGAAAGAGGTGGTAATTGTGGTAATAGTCATTCTAGCCTTACTTCTTGTAGGATGTACAACTGAGAAATTTATCAATGATGGAAGACGTTATGTAGGCTATGTATATAATGAAAATACATCTAGTTGTGAAAGAGAAGAAAGTGATAATATAAGAGACCCATACAAATACCGCACGATAGATGAGTGTAATCAAGCATATAATTTGCTATAAATTGAATTTTGAATTCTCGATGCTAATAACAATACTCAAGTTCTACGCGTAAGTAAAAAGAAACTCAACACAAGAACCAAGAGAGTAAGTATCTGTACTTCAATCCCTTTGAAAGGCAAGTTCCCTAAAGAAAGAGAGATGCCAAAAAAACTAAACAGTAAAGGAAATAATCCAGAAATACATAAAGGACAGACTCCAGTAATAAATCCGCCAACAGTGCCCACACCAGTCAAAGTGCCAGCCTTGCTACAGTTCTTTCGTTGCTTATAGCGAATAAAAAGTAAGATGCTATTGACTGCTATAAAGAAACCAATGGCAAGTGCGAATAAGACTGAGAGTGTTAAGGAAAACCAATCCACAGTAGCAGCATATTGAATAATCAAGGGAATCGTGTTGTAAAATCCGCTAAAGAGAACATTCAAGAGAAGATAAAGAAAGAATATACAAAAAAACCAGAGCCTATAAGGCTTCTGAAAAACATCATTGAGTTTCATGTAGCTATAAGTGTTCCAGTGCCCATGCCCATACTGCAGGAGAATCTATAGCTGCCAGGTTGTGGAACAGTGAACTTAATAGTCTCTTTTGGCGTTCGCGCATATTGAGAAACACCTAGTTGTCTGATAGTAAAAGATCTATAGCATCCACTAACGCTAGAGTCTAAGGTAAGTTCAACAGGTTGTCCTGCTTTGACATTCAAGACTTGCGGAAAATAATTAGCGTTCTTCTCGCTGAGAGTAATTCTTTGTACATCGCCGCTGCCAACAACAGTGTTTGTCTGCGCTGCTGTATTGCTCATATACAAAAACAATGATCCGCCTATAACAAGAATACCTATTAATGCAACAATGGTTGTGTTTTTCATAAGAGTTATTTTTTTTTGTGCTATATAAAGTTTCTCATTAACTGAAGAGTGCACTTCTCGGTCCAAAGATCATGAGCCATGTCGTTGCCAAAGTCAATGCTGCAGTAATTGTAATAATCAACAGATGTTGTCCTTGTCTTTGTCGTTCAGCTTCTTTCATTTCATAATAAATCATATAATTTAGCGCTACTAATATGGCTCCACCAACAAGAAATACAATAATAGCCATTGTCTGAAGATGGTCATTGAGTAACATAATTGCAGTCATGCCACCCATGAGGCCTCCCATAAATCCAGCCATAATGCCTTCTAAAAAACCCATGACTCCGCAACAGGAGCCCATCCAAATTCCCAAAGATATGCCTATAATCATACCAAAGACACTGCCGTAAAACATGCCATTGGTTGCTCCCACATAGAAACTAGCTAAAAATCCAGCAATCATACCCGCAGTCATGCCTATCATCATCCCTGACATGCAGGAAAATTGTTTATATGCATGGACTTGATGCATCAAAGGTGTTAATAATGCATAACTAAGAGCTGCTAAAAACAAGTAAAGTCCATAAGTTTCTGTAAAATTTTCAATAAATCTGAATTTAAAAAAATAAAGTAGGGCCAAAATAGCGAAAGAAGTAAGTAAAGAGTAGAAAACTGATTTGAGAAGTTCTCCTTCCACACGATTGCCATTTAACTCTTTTATGAAATGGTTGAAGCTCATAAAATAAATTTTGAAAAGATGCCTATAAATAACTTACGTTTCTGTTCGGAAACCATTAAACCAATCAAAGGTCATAAAAAGTAGTGTTTGTTGCAATGCTTAAGAAGAAGATCCAGTAAAGAGAAAATACTGCTTTCTAGGATAATATGTTGTTACTAGGTAGTTAATACAAAACGAAACATTTATATAGGAGAACTGCTGTGTATATAGTGTTAAAGCGAGCATTTATCTTAGGATAAAGGCACTTTAACTTATATTCATTTAAGGAGGAAATAACAACAATGACAAGTACAACTACACCCCCAGCACCAACTGGCATTGATTATACAACTGCTGCAGCTATGACTAGAAACATGGACAGCGCTTATACAGCACTACGTACAGCTGCTGAAACTGGCAAACCAATTGATGGTGCTACTGCTTATAAAACTGAAGCTAGCAAAGCTATCACTGCTGGTCTTGGCGGAGTTACTAACCAACCTTATGCTGGTAGATTATTCCGTAGTTTTTTCCAGGGAATTGATCAATTAGTTAATAAATTAGAAGCAGATGGAGAAAACATGGATCCAGAAGTACGTGATTCGCTAGTTGCAGATACTGCTCAAAAGATTCGTGGAGCTATAGTACACCAGTACCTTATAGATATAGTAGCTAAAGACGAAAACACATGCCCTTCTAGTGTAACACTCGATCAATACAGATTAAGTAAAGGCATGGAAGCTGTAAGAGCAATTATTAACGCTCCTGCTGCACCAACGCCAGCTCCAGCTACACCTTAAGCTTATTTTTTCTTTTTTTCTCTTTTTTCTTCTTTATTTTTTATCACAATAATACTTATATAGAAAGTATGCTCTTTTTTTTACATGGATTCTTTAGAAGGGGTGGTTAGACAGTTATATCCCGCAGCAAGTGTTTTCTTCGAACAAGAAGTTATTCCACAAGTACAAAAAATTAGACAATTGTTAACACAGGATGCTTCTAAAGCAGAGGTAAGTGCAGAAATCACCCATCTCAAGGCATTGTATATTAGACTTGCAACTAAACATTGTCAAGATAGGGGCGCAGCTAATGTAGCTTATGTGTCTAGAATAGTTGCTAAATTCATCCAAGGTAATCCCGTTATATCTTGTAATGGTTATGAAAGAGTCGTACAAGTAGCATATGCAGAAGTAGATATGGGAAAAACAGCAGCATTGCAGTTAGTAGACATTGAAGAACGTCTCTTACAGGCAGCAACGTTAGAAATTTTCTTTGCAACTCAGGTATAAACAATGAAACGCATAGTTATTCTTGGTGCTGGATTTGCTTGTGTGTACACTGCGATTAATCTTCTTAAGAAAAAAAAAAACAGCGATCCTCTAGAAATTATGCTGATCAGTAAAACTAATTATTTCTTATTTGCTCCCATGTTGCATGAAGTTGCTACTGGAGGTCTAAATAGAAGTAATATTGTTCAGCCTATTCGAGAAATTATTCGTCATCCCAGATTTACTTTCCTACGTTGTACAGTCAAGGAAATTCAAGTAGAGAAAAAAACTATTATTACAGATAAAAAGATAATAAACTATGATACTTTAGTTATAGCTCTAGGTGCTGAAAATAATTTTTACAATGTTCCAGGTGCAAAAGAATATGCACTTCCTCTGAAAGATTTAGACGATGCAGTGAAAATTCGAAACCATATTCTCGATAGATTAGAATCCTCAAGCGCAATGCACACTTTGCATGCAAATGAGCCAAATCTGACTTTTGTTATCGTTGGTGCAGGTCCTACAGGTGTAGAGCTGGCAGGAGAATTAGCAGAGTTTATAGATCAAAACTTACAAAAAAACTATCCTCAGTTAAAGAGATATGAAAGAAAAATTTACTTAGTGCAAAGCAATCCAGAAATTATTCCTTTCATGCATCCACATTCACGGCAGCAAACCTTAAAAAAATTGGCAAAAGAAAGAGTCAAGGTAATAACCAATGCTCTTGTCACGAAAGTAACAACAGAAGGAATTGAAATAAATAAAAAGCAGAAACTCAAAACAAATACTGTCATCTGGACATCAGGTGTTAAGCCAACCAGTATACAAACAAAACCGAAGATTACTAATGAGAAGGGTTTTTTCGTAGTCGATAAACATCTTCGTGTGCAGAATCAGAAGAATATCTATGCCCTAGGTGATTGTGCTTATCTAATTAATCCTCATGATAGAAAACAAGTGCCTGCATTAGCACAAGTAGCAGTAAAAGAAGCAAGAATAGTAGCAAAGAATATCATCTCTGAAATAAACAATCAACCTCTGCAAGTATTCTCTTTCAAATCTTCAGGAACTTTAGTATCTGTGGGAAAGCGCTTCGCAGTTGCTGATATTCACGGAGTAAGGTTCAAGGGATTTTTTGCCTGGTGGCTTTGGAGAACTATTTACCTCACAAAATTAGTAGGCTTGAGAAATAAATTGCAAGTAGCTTATGATTGGACATTAAATCTCTTCTTCCCAAGAGACACTACACAAATTTAATTGAGTTTTCTTTGCTCAATAAAAAGTTTCATCTCATCTACAAAAGCTTGTGCTTCTTTTCTATAATGGTCAAAATCCTTGCCAGATACAGACTTAATGTCTCTGTGCACAATTTTCTTGAAGATAGTATACAAATGGCGCATAGTCTTGGCAGCACGATGACGAATATGTCTTTCTGCATAGAGTTTTTTGTCCAGCATGTCAGCTACATGATCTGGTGAAGGCGGAATTTCCCCGACAGTCATTAAAGCAGCATGTGCAGAGTCAACAGCAGCCCAATAAAGATCAACCATAGCCGTCAATAAATGCTGATCAGCGCGATGTAAGGAAGCAGGTGCTAAAGTAAAATAAGTCCAGATAGCTTCATCACTTGGTCGTATTCTTCCTTGGTCTAAGAGAGTTTGTAAAGGATCAAAAAATCCAGTATCTACTAATGCTACACCAGAGCGTAAAATGTTAATCGCGACTGGGTCTCCTGCGCGCACATATTCCCAAAAAGCAGTTAAGCGCATAGATTGGATATGTAATCTTTTGGGATCTACTTGTGCTATGGCTCTTTCAGTCAAGATACGATAAGTTTCAACTAATTCTTCTGTAAATCTAATGCGAATATCATCTAAGATAATTAAAATATCAATATCTCGCTTTGGTGAAGAGTTGTTGGAAGTTGCAGAGCCAAAAAGAACTATGCCTGATAAAAATTTCCCAAATTCTCTGTACATAATTTTCGCAAAATCACGCGCTACAGTAATATCTTCTTGCAAATAAAGAGAAACATTCTTCTGTGGATTTTTCTGCACATCAAACTTCACGAAATAATCACCTCTATTAAAGAATAAGGAGAAGTTGAGCTATTAAATACTTTGTGGTCGAGCTAACTATCATCTCCAGAAGAACCTTCTTCACCGCCTAAGCAGCTGCAAGATTCAGCATCAGGATAAATATGGAAGCAAAGACTATTGCTTTGAAGATTAGGTGGTGTGCTTACAGAGATTTCAGCAGGAGAAGTTCCTATGGTTAAGTAGATGCTTTCTGAGGGAATAAAAAGTGTAGCAACAGTTTCATAACTATATTCAAGGAGAGGAGAACCAAGTGCAAAAGGTACAGAATTAGGAGTTAAATCAGCGCCAAGAACAGTAACTAAAGGAGGGTTGTTTGTTGCGTCGCTCTCCGATACACATGGAGGAACAATCTCTAAGAGCATGGGTTCAGTGCCTATTTTAATAGTGGTCTCATTAATTTTAGTGGCATAGAGTTGTTGAAGACCCATGGAAAAATTGACAGTGCCAACAACTGTAGTCAAAGTTTCTTTAGTCATAATATATTGTTCTCCATTGCCTAATAATAATACTAGTGAAATATATTTGCCAGATAAGCGGACTTCTAATACTTTGGAAGGAATATCAATCCAGATGCTGTCTTTAGTGCCTGTATTCAAACTTGCTAATTCATTGACTTTCTCAACTAAGTGGCTGACAGCGTCTTCTGCTTTCGCGATCTTATGGGTCTCACTGATTTGTTTTGCGGCATAATAGAAAAGCACCAGAGAGATAATCACTAATCCTCCAATAAGAAACAAGAGTTCTGTGCTGAGTTGTCCTTTCTTCATGACTCATCTACTCTAAGCCAACTTCAGACCATAAAGTCCAGTCTTTGGAAGGAACCATGTCTCCCACTAAAAATCCAGGTGATTGCGGTACACTGCCGAAGTAAGATCTTTCAATGTCACTCCAACGTGCATACTGGTTATCAACTCTATAAACTGGAGAATTAAGTACATTCATAGCGCCAGTCCAGGAAGTATGATGAAATCCTTCTTTTTGTCCGCCAACTTCCGCGATATATTTTCCTGTATAACCAGATTTTTCTAATTTCTGTACAAATTCTTCTATAGGAACATTACCTTCACCAGGAGACAAGTGTTCATCATGGTACCCGAAGTTGTCATGAATATGCACATTACCAATAATGTTATTTTTTGATAATTCGCTAAACTGCTTGCTCATCCATTCTTTGAACTGTTCATCACTGCCTGTGAAATATTTCTTCCAGAAGTTTAAGTGGCCAACATCAAAAGTACCTTGAATATGATCTTCTGCAATTTTTCTCGCTTCTGCTTGCTTCATGCCTCTTTGTTCAACAAGGCGTTTGGCCATTTCTTCTCGTGATTGTTGAATAATTTCTTTATACTCTTTGGGATGGCTACCATAACTTTCAGGACTCCAATTTTCAGGAGAAATGAATAAGGGTCTTTCCAAGTGCTGTTGCTTCTCTAGGTCATAGGCATGCAGGGCAGATCTCGCCAAACTATCTTTGATTTCGTCTAGAACATATTCTTGTGCAGGCCGCAATTCACTGGTCTGTTGTTTAAGTTGGTATAATTCACGATCACGGGAGATAGCAATTTCTTCATGAGCTCTCAAGTTTTTCCCTCTTTCTTCTTTTAAGCGTTGCAGAAAAGTTTCAGGTTTTTCTAGATATTCTTTAACTTCCTCTTCTTCATAGAGTTTACCTCTTTCTTGTCCAGGCAGCATACCTCTATCTTGTAATTCTTTTCTAAGCATCTTTCGCGCGAAATCTACATTTTGTCCTTTTTTTTGTATCTCTTCAAACTCTTCTGTCATCTCTTTAAGTTTTTCAAATTGTTTTCTTTCTTCTTTTGCTAGAATATAAAATCGATCGCGCTCTCCTTCCATAAGTTCTTCCTGATGTTTAGTATACGAGCCATAAACATTTGCTAGTTTGATAGGTTCTGTAGGACTTACTTTTCTTGCCCGTTCTTTTTCATCTTCCAGCAGATCTTTGAAAGTTCTAGTTTTTCTATCAAGCTCGCCTTTGTCATTAACAAAAGATTCGATAAAAGAGTGGTCTAAAGGAATATTAATTAGTTGTCCAGTTTTTTCATTTACTAGCTGAATTGGCATTCTCTCTTTTTCTTTGGAGTACATTAAGAACTTGTCATCTGCTTCAACAAGCGCTCTAGGTAGTTCTCCATGTCTGGAACCAATATGTACTACTACTGCACCACCGCCAGCTGCTTCTGCACCAAATTCTGTCGCTCTTCTTATTTCATGCATGGATTGTTCTTTTTGTTCTCTGCTAAATCCTTGTCCTGTAAATCCAGAGAGTGGTCCTAAATCTGGAGCAGCATGTGTTGATATTTCCACTTCGTTAAGCCTTGCCAATTGACGCATTTCTTCTCTTTCATTATGTCCATAACTTTCTGGAGTTCCACCTTGTCCTCGTTGACCCTTACCTGTACCAAAAAATGCTAACTCAACACTCTTCGCACCACGAAAAATATTAACTTTAAGTCCTTCATCAACTTGACCACCATGAGAAATACCTAATTTTAAAGGATCTAAAGCAAAGTCACCTTCCTTAATAGGTCTTCTATCCAGGGAATGCCAATAGTTGCTAGTTTCCATCTCTTTTCCTCAAGGTCCAACAAAGTCTCTACTCTTTTATAGTTTTCTATCAGCCAAAAACGTTTTAAAGATCAATAAAAAGTTCAAAAGCATGCAAATGGAAAGATTCGACGTTACAGATTTGTTTACAGATGAATGTACTCCGGCAAGAATATGTCTGACAGATTTAGCAGATGCTATCTTCTTTACTGATGATCCAGAGTGGAGAAAAGCACATACACAAGCGCTAAGAGAAATATTTCAAGATACAATAAGAGTTTTGGAAGTCAATTATGAAACACAAAGAATTTATGCAGTAGTGGATACCCCTCATGGAGTTGCTATAGCTGATATTTGTACACTTCCTATAACCCATGTTTGTTTTAAGAGACAACAACCAATAATGTTTCCAAGAAGTGGTAGATATAATTAAAAGAAAAAAGTAGCGCGGGGTGGATTTGAATTCGGCAACAGCCAATCTCTCAACTGTTTCCACCGACCTTCGGGTTATGAGCCTTCCGCGCCATTTTTTACATGACTCGACGGACACTCCTGATTGGACACCAGGATGTATAACCCTAAGTTCTGTCCTACCGCGCTAAACAGACTGAGTTTAGTGTCGTTTTTAAAGGTTTCCTAAAAGAAAGGAAAAATATATATGCGACTAAAAAATGCTAAAACTTGGGGGAAGATGAATAATGCAACAACAAGAAACACTAAGATCAGTAGTTGAGTCTTTGACATCAGGGATGCTTGTAGACCTTGCAGCTAAAGTAGAAGTATTTAATGCAACAGGAGCTGCTAGTAATTCTGTACAAGTTGGAGACAGAGAAATAACCTTAACAAAAGATAATGCGCCTCTTTTAAAAATTTATATTGCCGAAGCTGGTAAATATGAGCCACCAAGACCAACGGGACAATATGCTCCAAAAGATAGTTTTATGTCTGTAGCTGGATGTTGAGATCTAAGAAAAGGATAAACGCCCAGGGCAGGATTTGAACCTGCACATCCTTACGGACACAGGATCTTTACAGAGACTATAGCAATCCTGCGCAATACCAGGTTATGCGACCTGGGCATAGAAGAAACAACGCTAAAAATTCTTTAAAAACCTTTGTGTAGAAGATCTTTATGATTTAAGACTTAATATTAGTTTTGGTTTGCACATGGTCTGTCATCAGTTTAACAGCTAAAATATCAAAAGCGTCAGCTCTTCTTATTGCTGTTTGTGCTGATGTTAATTCTGCTGTTTCGCCTAATTTATATGTATATTTTCCTCTATCAATGCGATTTCTGTGTCATGAACCAAGTTTCCACCTCTGCAGAATTTTATAAAAACTTTCTGTGCCAACCAAGACCAGATGATTTTTCAGGAGTTCATTCATAACATTCAATTGATTTTGCTTATTGAGCATTTCATAACAGCTTTCTTCTGACACGATGTTGAGGTCAACTTGAGAAGAGAATGAGCCTAATGCATCTTCTGTTTGCTTTTGAAAATCACTTAT
>JAUXTV010000105.1 GCA_030679025.1 Candidatus Woesearchaeota archaeon | reverse complement strand
GTTCTTAAGTTTCTACTCCAACGTTTAGGACAATCAGTAACCTTAGATCAATTGGCAAGAGTTAGTCAATGGGAACAACCAGCTCGTACTATGCATGATTTTGGTCAAGAATTAGACGCATGGCTAACCCACTATACTTTATCTAGAAGTGGACAAGGAAAACAAACAACTTATTGCTTAAGCCGCAGCGCTTGATTCATCAAATCTTTTAATAATTCTTTTTTTCTAGCTTTTTCTTGTGCATTATACCTTTTAGATATTCTTTCAAAAAGGTTATGACCTCTTCCAACTATTTTTATAGGACTTTCCTCTGCAGGTGTCCTGAAATAAAATACTTGCGTTTGAAGTTCTCCTATTTTCTTACTAAATATTTCCTCTTCCTCATGAATTACTCTTATTCTATAAGTATAATTTGTCCCTCTTTCAGCATCGCTAAAATCACCACCTTGCGTGTACCACCCCCTTGCTTCTTGTTCTAGACAAACTTGATAATCTTTTACTTTTACTGAAAACTCAGTTCTCAATTTAGGATATGAATCAGCGGAAACTTTTCTTGTTTTTTTAGTTATATCAGCTTTACTTTGAACTAATTGTTTAATGATTTGTTCTAGCATTTTGTTACTCCATAGTAACATATCTACTTCTCTACTATTTCTTTTTTTTATCGTTATATCACGATATTATTTACTGTGAGAAATTCTATACACAAACGGAATAATTTTCTTTTCTGCTTTTCTTAAATGAAATTGATACGTTGAATAAGCAAGCCCCATTCTTTTTGCAAGCTGTATGACATCTATTCCCCTCGGATAATCATAATAACCATTTTCTATTGCTAATTCTAACGCTCTTTTTTGTTTAACTGTAAGTTTAGGAGCCACAGAAGTGATCATTAGCTCATTTATTTTTTGTTGTTTTATTGAGATGAGTTTACCTTCATAACCTTCTTTTTTTATAGCCTTTGCAATCTTACTTAAGTGTTCTCTATCCCACGATGCTATCTCAAAAATATACTCTCCATTTTTTGAAATAATTATTGGTTTTATATAAATTAATAATGGATCATAAAATATTTTATTTTCAGGATATTGTTCTGTTAACCATAAACCAAAATTGTCGTTCATCATCTCAATCTTTATAGATCTTTTATCTTTTTTTAGATCTTGTAAAAATGCTTTTTTTGCAGAATCTTCACCAACCAAATACACAGATACTGTTGTATAAAATTTTTCATTTTTTGAAAAACTAGATAAAGGAAAACCCATCACATCAATATTATATTTTTTTGTTCTACTTCCAATTAGCATTTTCTCTGTAGCTGGAATTATTATTTTAATTGTCCACATATTACTATCGTGTTATAACGAGTATTTATAGATTCTGTTTTTAGAAACTCTTATTAATCTCTCTCGTTTATTTTTATTCATGCACATCATAGGTGATTTTCACATTCATGGTAGATATGCTCAGGCTTGCAGTAAAAAGACTACTTTAGAAGATCTCGAACGGAACGCACGCATTAAAGGTTTACATATTCTTGGTACTGGTGACGCACAACACCCTTTATGGCATAAGGAAATAACTTCAAAATTAACAGAAGATGAAAATGGTATTCTTTGGTCTAAAACTAAATTTCCTTTTATCTGGCAGACAGAAATTAGTCTAATGTATTCCCAAGGTGGAAGAGGAAGAAGAATACATCATGTAGTTTTATTCCCTAATGGTGAAGTTGTCAAACAATTTATTGATGCATTGTTAAAAAAAGGCAGGATTGATTATGATGGCAGACCTATTTTTGGCATGAGTAGTATTGAATTTCTTGATATGTTACGTAGCATTAGCACAGATATAGAAGTGATACCTGGGCATGCGTGGACATCGTTTTTCGGCGTACTTGGCAGCAAATCTGGTTTTGATTCTGTTGAGGAATGTTTTCAAGAACGCGCGAAATATATTCATGCAATTGAAAGTGGAATTAGCAGCGACCCCGCAATGAATTGGAGAATTTCTAGTTTAGATAAATACAACATTGTGAGTTTTTCAGATCCTCATTCTTCATATCCTTGGAGACTTGGGAGAGAAGCAACTATTTTTGATCTTAAGGAATTAACTTATAAAAATATTTTACAAGCCATACGCACTGGCATAGGAATTAAAGGAACGATTGAAACTCCTCCGGAATATGGAAAATATCATTTTGATGGTCATAGAGCTTGTGGCGTGATGATGGCTCCTGCTGAATCTAGAAAATTAAACAAACAATGTCCTAAATGCAAACAAGAAATGACTATCGGTGTTGAGTATCGAGTCGAACAATTAGCAGATCGACCTGTTGGTTATGTCAAACCTAATGCTCCTTTTTTTCATTCGTTGATTCCTTTGCATGAACTTCTTGGATCAGTCTATAATATTAAATTGATGACTTCGAAAAAGTTGACAGCACTTTATCAACAATTGATTGGCAAATTTGGCACTGAATATAATGTCTTATTGGAAGCACCTGAACCAGCTCTAGCACAAGTGGTTGATCCTGCCGTAGTACAAGTGATTCTCAAAAATAGAACTAGAGATCTCAAATTACAGCCAGGCTATGATGGAGTTTATGGTACTATTCTTTTAGATCAAGCAGATAAAGCACTCAAAAAACAAAAAGCATTAACAGATTTCTAACTTTTTAATTATCGAAAAGTATATTAGCTTCTTTTTCTTAC